>DRIG01000037.1 GCA_011052815.1 candidate division WOR-3 bacterium
CACCGTATATGCGGCGACTGGTGGTGGGATGTATAAGACTACCGATGGTGGTAATAGCTGGCAGGAGATAGATGAGGGTATTTGTGCGAGGAAACTTTTTTCTTTAATCGTGCATCCGGGTTCCAATCAGACTCTTTTTGCGGGCGGGCAATTTAGTGTTTATAAGACGACCAATGGAGGAGATTGGAGTGAGGTTGTTAAAGGTTTTAAGATATTAAAATTTGAGGATTTTTCAGATAACTCAGATAAAAATTTAAAATGAGAATTCTAAACTTTATTTTTTACGAAATATTTCCTGAGACTAACTTTTTACCCTTGGTATTTTGAGCTTTTTATTATAATCAGACACAAATAAATAATGGGTCAGGTTCTTATGTAATAAATTTAGATACGAATGCACTTACCCAGGGTGTATATTTTATTAAACTCGGCTTGAGTAATCAGTCTGTCGTGCAAAAAGTTGTGCTGGTAAGATAGTTATTTGTGAATTAGTATATAACATAGGAGGTTTTGTATCTAACGGATGATTTCCCGTATGAGTTTTCGCTTTGGAAACGGTTTTCTGGTGATGAAATAAACCTCCCGCAGTTCTTTACATACGGTCCGCGCTCTTTGCCGGTTATCACTGAAGACCTCAACCAGACAATCTCCTTTCTTTACGTAATCACCGGGTTTCTTTAAAAACCGGAAGCCGCAGGAATGGTCGATGCGGTCCGTGGTCTTCAGTCTGCCGCCGCCCAGTTCGACGAGGAGCATACCGGTTTTAAAAGTGTCAACCCTGTGGATATAACCACTCTTTTCCGCCGAGATGCTGTATCTGCGTCGGGCAATGGGCAGGCGCAGAATGTTATCAAAGATTAAGACATCACCTTCCTGACAACAGACCAGTTTTTTAAAAACTTCTAATGCCTCACCGCTTGCGATCTTTTTTCTGAGCAATCTCCTGCCGCCTTTTATCTTTGCCAGTCTGAGCATCTCTTCTCCAAGTGTAAAGGTGACTTTCATAAGGTCTTCAGGACCCCTTCCTCTTAATGCCTCAATCGATTCCATCACTTCCAGGGAATTGCCCACGTATTCACCTAAGGGTGCATTCATATCAGTTAAAACCGCAGTGACTTTGATTCCCGCCCGATGCCCGATTTTAACCATTGTTCGGGCAAGCTCTTTCGCCCTTCTGTACTCAGGCATAAATGCACCGTTGCCGAACTTTACGTCGAGCACCAGGCCGTTTAGATCCTCGGCGAGTTTCTTGGACATTATGCTCGCCGAAATAAGAGGGATTGAGTCGACCGTGGCGGTGACGTCGCGCAGGGCGTATATTTTCCGATCTGCAGGAGCAATCCGCGGACTCTGTCCGATCATCACCACACCGATGTTTCTGAGCTGTTTTCTCAACTTTTTTACAGTGAGGTCGGTTTTAAAACCGGCAATTGATTCCAGTTTGTCGAGTGTGCCGCCGGTATGTCCCAGGCTCCGCCCCGAGATCATCGGCACACATATTCCGCAGGATGCAAGCAGGGGTGCGAGGATCAGAGATACCTTGTCACCCACTCCGCCTGTCGAGTGCTTGTCGATCTTCGGTTTTTTAATGAACGAGAGATCGAGAGACCGACCTGACTCAAGCATCGCCTTCATAAAGTGCGTGGTTTCTTCAAAATCCATACCCTGGAAATATATCGCCATCAACAGGGCGGAGAATTGATAATCAGGGATTTTTTCTTTGGTGTAGGACGAGATAAGAAATTCTATTTCCCCGCGGCTGAACTTTCCGCCGTCACGTTTCTTTTTTATCAATTCGACCGGATTGAACATTTTCATTCAAGGGCCCGTTGCAGTTTTCTGCAGGAACCGCACTTGCCGCACATCTTTTCTTCGCCGAGATAACAGGAATATATGTACTTTAAAGGGGCATTGTATTCTTTGCCGAGTTGATAGATCTGCTTTTTAGAGTAATCACTGACAAAACTCTGGACCTTTACCTTATTCAAGGTGCTGTGAAATAAAGAATGGTTTATCGCCGCTATAAACTGGGGTCGATTATCAGGAAATTCCCGTGCCTCTTCGCGGTTAAAACCGGTGACAATGACTTCAGCACCGTAGTATTCTGCATAGCATGCGGCGATGTTTATAAAGAGTCCGTTTCTATTGGGAATCCAGACATCGGCGAGACGATTCAAAGACCGCGGTTTCTTCTTGTCTTTTGATTTGATCATCTTGAGTTTTATGAATTCTTTGAAAAAAGGAACCTTCACTATCTTCAACTCAATACCGAGGAAACGACAGATCTTCTTTGCGGCTTTGATCTCCATCCGCGCCGCCCGCTGGCCGTAATCAATCGTCAGGGCGAAAAGCACTCGGGTGCGTTTTTTCGCTATCGTCGCACTCACCGTGGAGTCCAGGCCGCCTGATAAAAGGACGATGCTCTTTGGTTTCATGTTTTGATTATAATAAATTCCCTTTTGGTGTCAAGCAAAGAAAGATATCGTTTTGCTTTACTTTATACCTCAACTCCATATAATAGATATAATAGCGTCAGTTAAATACATAATCAAAACACTCAAGCACGCTGCATCGGAAAAAGTGGGCTCAAAAGCAAGGGCTCTCTTTTTACTGAAGAATAAATTTTCAATCCTGCAGTTCAGTGTGCTCAGCACGGCCGACGCAGGACAGATAGAGATCGTCGATTAGATATTAAATATTTGGGTAGAGTTACAGAAAATCAAGTTATTCGTAATAGGTTACTGAATTCTCATTTCCTTCCCAGACCGTGATGGATTCAATGTTCTTTATTTTCTTCTTCATCTCTTTGTAAAGATAGACCGCGATCCACTCGGCTGTAGCATTGTGTTTTTTAAAGAACGGCAAGGTGTTCAGATTCTTGTGGTCGAGTTTTTTCAGATTCTGTTCGAGGACCTTTTTTACTTTTCGGAAGTCCACGGTCATACCCAGCCGATTCAGCTCTTTCACGGCGACCCGTACTTCCACTCGATAGGTATGGCCGTGCATACCCGCACAATCGCCTTTGTAGCCTCTTACCCGATGGGCTGCCGAAAAAGTTCCCTGCACTGACAATTCAAACATCTTGATTCCTTTCTCAAGCGGGTTTCTTCTTTAAAAACTCCCGCGCCTTATTGAAAAATTCAAGGGTGCTCTTTTCCCGATAATCCGGATATGTCCATTCGAGCACCTGAAATCCGCCGTTTCTGTAAAGTAATGTCACCTCAGCATAAATTCCCCTGCCGAGATATATTCTGTGGGAATAATTCTTTGTCGAGGCGAGGATCAAATTACTCAAGGACAGCAGTCCGGGGTCCAGATTGATTTTTCTGCCCCCTTTTTCATTCAAATATTTTTTTTCAAGTTCATTTGTCCGGAGCTTTGCATCGACGAGAATCTCCGGTGTAAAGGGGTTTTCAAACACCTCCCATCGTCTTAAAAGGCCCTGCCCCATCTCTTTGTTGTAATAAGCAGTATGGACAAAGGGAATTGTCGCCGACCGTAATCCGACCTTTCCAAAATTTTTTTCCAATTCACCGACCACGGGTTCAGGATTGAATTCAGGAACATAGATCAGTCCGACAATGAGAAGAACTTTTTTCGGTTCTTTAATTTTGCCCATTACACACCTTTACGCACACCCCGCAGATGTATTGGCCGATACCCCTTATTCTGGAGAATTCTTTTAGCTGCGCAAGGCAGCGTTTCAGATCAACACCCTTTTCACTGATCGCTTCAGCCGGGCATGCTTCAATACATCTGCGACATTCACCGCAGGAATCGGTGACCTCTGGATCAGGAGAAAAATCCAGATCCGTGAGTACCGAGGCGTAACGCACCCCTGCACCGTAAACAGGATGTATCAGGAGTCCGTTCCTGCCGATAAAACCCAGTCCTGCAGCCTGACCCAGCGCCTTGTGAGAGATGTGTCCTTTTTGAGCCTCCCAGTCCACGGTCTGGGACGCCGGGATTGCAAGGGCTCTTTTGTCCATATCTTCAATAAATCGTGCCAAATGGAACGCACTCTGGTCGAGAATCCAGTTCACTGTCTTGTAATGGTGTTTGTATATCAATGTCGGCTGACTCGTGATCGTCTGAAGCACTGATTTTGACAGGGGAACGCCGAAGACGACCGCCCTGCTGAAATCCAGGTTTATTTCAAGGGGCTGGATTTGATGGGGGACTTCACCGAAACCGACGATTTTGATACCCAGGCCGCTGAGGAACTTTCTAATCTCCTGTTTTATCTTCTCCGTCGCCATTCGTTTTTTCTGCCTCCTCGACCGTCTTTACTGCTTCCGGCTGAGCGGAAAACTCGTCAGCCGTCTGAGCGACCTGTTCTCCAAAATCTTCTTCCCGGGGCAGTTCACTTAAGTCTTTGATTCCAAAGTATCTTAAAAATTCTTTTGTCGTTGCATACTTTATCGGTCTTCCCGGTACGGGCAGCCTTCCGCAGGTCTTGATCAGACCTTTTTGTAAAAGTGTCTCAAGTATCCACGACGAATCAACGCCGCGCAGTTTTTCAATCTCGGGTCTTGTAATCGGCTGATGATAGGCGATGATTGCGATTGTCTCAAGGGCGGCTTTGGAGAGTCTGCTTTTGCGTTCGTGCAGGGCGCCGACCCACATTGCAAAATCAGGCAAGGTGTATATCTGATACCCGCCGGCGATTTCTTTTATTTCAAACGCCCTCTCTGTAGAGCGATATTCGTTGTTCAACTCGGTTATAAAATGTTTAATCTGTTCCTTTGGCAGGCGGGTGATCTCTTCAATCTTTTTAACGGACAGGGGCACGTCTGTGGCGATTAACAACGCTTCGATGATCTGTTTCATATTCATATCACTCATATCTTCTCCTTATGTGATTTTTTTCATATAATTCAATCAACCTATCTACAATTCTATCCCAATTAAACTTTTCGTCAATGCTCTTTTTCGCATTTCCGCCCATCTCGCTGCGCAGCTTGTCGTCATTTGCCAGCGTCTTCATCGCTCCAGCGAGCTTCGCCGCATCACCCGGTGGAACGAGAAAACCGTTTTTCCCGTCTTCAACGATGTCGGTGATGCCGCCGGCACGGGATGCAATCACCGGTTTTCTATATGACATCGCTTCGATGAGCACGACACCCAGACCTTCGATATCTCCTTTTTTATCGTAAACTGCCGGCAGAACGAGAAAGCTGCATTTTTCATAACTACGGTGCAGTTCTCTGTCTGATATCCTGCCTGTAAAAGTAACCCGTTTTTCCAGGTGGAGAACCTTCACCTGCTCTTCCAGGGCTTTGCGCTCAGGACCCTCGCCGATAATGACGAGGTTGTGTTTGACCTCATCTTTTATTCGGGCGAATGCCTCAATAAGGTATTTCACTCCCTTGCGTTCGACAAGCCTGCCCACAAAGATAATCTGCTTTGCATCGGTCGTCTTTCCTGACCTTTCGGTAATCGGGGTGCTGAAAGGGATTATCTCTATCTTTGTTTTGGCGACCGTACTCAATTCTCCGGCAGTGTGGCTGGATATCGCCGTGATTACATCGGACTTGTTTATCGCCAGAGAAAAGAGAGGCACCAGAAAGGGAAATTTCTTTTTTATCCAGCGGATTTCCACACCGTAAAAGGTCGAGAAGAGTCTCGCTCTGCCGGCGTATCTGCCGAAGAGTCCGAAGACAATATGGGGAAAGGGCCAGTGAATGTGGATGATGTCAAAATGTTCTCTCTTTACCAGTTTGGTCATCTTCAGGGTCCCGGCGATGAGATAGGTAATGATGAGGAGCAGGTATATCGGGCTTCTTTTGAGCCGATCCACGACAGTCTCTTCGTGGGTCAAATCTTCAAAGTTTTTCAAGAAGTAACGGAACCGTTCAATCCTTACTCCGTCTATAATCTGATTCCTCAACCCTTTGTAAGACGACGTGAATACCACGACCTCAACGCCTTTTTTCTTCAATCTCAAAATAAGTTCAACGAGCCACGGTGTTATGACGTCTCCGTCAAAGCGTTTATATGCGGTCGTTACAAAAAGGACTTTCATCTTTTAATCTTCCATTTGATTAAGTTCCAGATCGCCTGAATACCGTCTCTTATTCCGATCTTCTTGCCTCTTTGTCGGCCTTCGTAAGTGATCGGAACCTCAATGATTTTTTCTTTTCTTTTAAGGAGCTTACAGGTGATTTCAGGTTCGATCTCGAATCGTGAAGAGATCAAACCCAGCTCTTTTAACAGCTTTGTGGAGATTATCTTATAACAGGTTTCCATATCAGTGAGGCGGCTGTGATAAAGCAGATTTGTCAGCAGTGTCAGGAAACGGTTTGCATAGTAACTCGATCTTAAAAACTTCCCCCTGCCCAGTATGCGCGAACCGTACACGACCCGCGTTTTTTCTGCAGTCAATGGCTTGAGTAATTTCGGATATTCAGCTGGTGAATATTCGAGGTCGGCGTCCTGAATAATCGTGAAATCACCTGAAGCCCGGGTTAAACCGGCGCGGATCGCCGCACCTTTCCCCTGGTTCTTCGCCTGAAAAATCGTTTCGATTCCCGACCTTTTTTTTAGAAATTCTCTTGTTCCGTCCGTCGAGAAATCGTCCACCACGATGATCTGCTTGGGAACCTCCACCTTTTCTATAGCGGTTATTATTGTATCGATGTTTTCGATTTCATTATAGACCGGAACGATTACCGTGAGCTTCACTGAGCAATTATATTAAAATTTGTCCTGATGTAAAGGAGTAAAGCCGACACCTCTTTGGCTTCCGTATTTTCATGTACTGTTTTTATATCTACAAGTCGTGCGTAATTTTATCTATAAAATAATAAGTGATTTTTAATAAATCAAACAATTACAAAAGTCAATTCGTTCAAAACTTTTTTCCTTTTTTAACTCTGGTTTTTACTTAAATAATTACTTCAACACGATTATCTTTTCAGTCTTTTTATACTCTTCAGCCTCAAACCTTATTGTCATTTACCACAACGCCCGTCCAATTGTGCATGATGGTTAACCTTCACATCTGCCCATAAAAGGCAGAAGATAAAGGTCAATATTGCTAAACTCACCCTCTACGCATTTACGCTCTAATCTAATATATCCATCGGTTAAGGCAAAAATGAAGGTATCGTGCCATAGTTTTTATAATGTTTAGATTTGATCTCCACAGCGACGAAAACAATCTTACTGAAATGGGTTCGATTATTCAAAATTGGGTGGTGGAAAAATAGGGTTTGAAAAAACTTTTTATTGAACGAGCACGACCTTTTTCACTGCTTGATAACCACCTGCCTTGAATTGCACAAAATAGATACCGGATGATAAACCTTCGGACCTTATCAAAAACTCATTCATCCCAATCTTCGATTCTCTGATATTCTTTTTATATACAACCCTGCCACAAACATCATAAATTTTAATGGCAATCTTTCGCTCATCGGGTAAGTTGAATCTAAGCATTATCTTCCCTTTTGCCGGATTGGGATAGATTCTGAAATTTTCGATATTAACTGGCACAGCCTGACCCTCTTGTTGACCACCTCTTGATTCAAACCCCCTGCCATTTGGGAATTCATACAGACCGATCTCACCACAAACCGCATAAGGACCAAACAGGATCTTAAAGATATCGATATTGATCTCACCATCTTCGTATAGCCATTCCGGCAACCATACTGAGATTCGCTTCACCCTATCAGGGAAAATTAGTGCGAGGTCAAGTGGACACCAGTCTATACCAAGGAGTTGGAGTAGAAAAGACCCCTTTCCGCCTCCCTTATGCAAAGAGTTCTTTAGGACTTCCTTATCGGCAATCTGCTCATCGATAAAATCCTCAAATCTCTCTTAGGGATCAAAGGTCGTATCAGATTTAGCCTTTTTGCATTCCTGGATTGGAGGTCTCGCAATAGCATCGGTCAGCTCAAAATAATAAGAGAGGTCTAAACGGTATCGATTCTTGGGATTGAGATCATCGAATCGATACCTGAGCCAGAAGGGATGCCAATCAACTGACTGATAAGCCAGGTCTCCAAACCTGATGTATCCCCTGCGCTGGATACAATATTGAGACTTCTCCTCCTGGCCCAAATTGTCATACTGTTCAGGCACACTTGGCACAGTAATCTTCTTAAATTGAATTGAATATGGTGCTGAATCGCACTCGGTCCAGGCAATATACAAACAGGTATCATCCAGATCTTGACGAAACAGGGCAGTAGGATGGGCAGAGTTTTCAGGGGTAATCCGCACAGTCTCGGGTTCTTCCCAGAATGCACCGTTGAATCTTGAATAGTAGATATCCTGGTCTGCCCAGATTGTATACCAACCACCCGCATTTACCGGCTCTGCGAATAGATTGAATGGCAATGGTTCATACACCATCATTATCGTATCCCAGCCAGTTGACGATCTACTACGATAGTGCAGTTTATGGGCAACGGTTGTATCTGGATATCTATAGTCCCAGACCAGGTGGATACGATCACCGAAAAATTCAAGGTCGGGATAATAACAACCCTCTGACTCGATAATCTCTTTTTCTCTCCAGATACCATCTTCCCGGAACCGATAAAACAGGGTTGGCGCTGCAGGGTCGGTTTCATACACGATATGAATATTCTGTGAACCATCAATAGCCAATGTTGGACAGGGTGAGGATTCATAGACCCAGATCGTATCCAACTGAACATAATTGAATGCCGGGATCGTATCAAGGGCATAGAGGTTTCCATACCAGACCGCAAAACGGTGCGGATATTCCTGACCCATCGCAGACATCCAGGTTATATGAATCGTATCCTGAAAATCTATACCAGCCGAAGGCGCGGGAATCGCATATTCTGGAATGCCGATATAGACCGAATCGATAGACACAAGGAGATATGGCGTTGTCCAGTGGTCATTAAGATACTTTGTATAATATAGCTGGGCACTGCCATAACCAGTAGGCCCTACCCAGCGTCCAAAAAGACAGCAGGGACTATTTTCTGAATCCAGAACCAATGTGGGAAATGTTCCAGTGCCGATTGGCTCACTACGATTCCAGGTAATACCCCCATCAGAACTGGATATACACAATATAGTACTGTCATTTGAATTATAAGCGAGAAGAATCTCACCGGTTAAAGGATTGCGGATAATCCTCGATGCATTGTTATAGGCGGTTGCCCGGGCAAAACCCGAGGTTATGGGAACTGTCTCAACACTGTCTTCATTCGAATAGCTACTTTCGTTCTGATTGGTGTCAACCGCCGAAACCACATAATAGTAAATCTTATTTAAAAATATCGAGGAATCAATATATGTAGTATCTGCAGCAAGGACTGAATCAAGGGGTAGCCCATAACCACCCGAAACCTCGGCTCGATATATTCTGTATAATTTAAGATCACTATCCGCAGATGAATTCCAAATTAATGAAACAGTCTGATTTAATGAATCATAACCTGCGACTAAATTTGTCGGCGCGGCCGGAGCCACGGTATCAATATATACCTCAACCTGATTGGAAAATCCTCCTTCGTTATTTGAATTGTCAAAGGCTGTGGCAACATAGTAGTTCATACCCAGCAATGGAATGGTATCAACAAATGTTGTCTCTTGCGCCGATACCGTTGCATATGGTATTGTATCATACTGATATGCAATATTTGACCGATAGATATGGTAACCAGCAAGGTCAGGTTCTGAATTCGGACTCCAGATTAGTTTTACCTTCTTGGCACTCGCCGTGATTATCTCACAATGCAAATTTCTGACCACGGCAGGCGGTGTAAAAAGGGTGTCACCGATATATAGATATATCTCATAATCATTACCATCCCAGGCATCATAAACCACAAACCCATCGTGCACTTCAATCCTACCAGTGTGAGATGCGTCATTGTCGACTAAATTCTTGATTTCCTTTCCATCGTAATACGTAGCGTTATCAATGGTTGTCCAACCTCCTGCATCTTTTCTGTATCTTGCCCACACTGCTTGACCATTATGTATGCCCCAGATAATGTAGTATGGATATGCCCACCATGGACCATATCCGTCGTCCAGAATTGTATCTTTACGACCAGTATAATAGTGCAAATAGCAATGATTTGAACCATCAGCTGCATACCAAATAACTTGTCCATTATCAATCTCCGGAGTGTAACAACTATGCCCCTCGCTAATTTGCCGACTAGCCAAACCATCATACAACCATACACAAGAAGGACGGCCATCATTGGCATGCTTTATCCAGGCTACTTGGCCATCCGAAATCACCGGTAGCCGATGACTTGAATCAGGTTCATTCGTAATATTTTGAATCGTTACACCATCATAAAGGTACACATCATTCTCAGTCCCGTAATAATCAAACGTATGATCCCAAACGATCTGATAACCGTCAATATCTACCCCACCATAGTATCTACCTAACTCCTCAGTAAAAGTATCGAGATCAGCTAAATTACTGGTAGCAAAATGGTAATACTCGATCCATGTTGTATCAGGATAACCATTGCCATAATATGAGCGTAGAGCAATACCGCTGGAATCGATGTCATATATGTTTCGACCTCGGTTTCCTGATGCAACGATTGTAACCGATGTTCCATCGTAATAGTATATTGGATTAGTATAATCGTCAGGATAACGACGCCAGACAACTTTATTCTGCCAGATAACAGGATAATTGTGTTCTCCACCTCCAGGACTAATCGTATCAGTGGTATTATTATAAAAATCATAGAGCATTATTTCACCTAAATAACTATCGGCTGGTGCCTGGGTCCAGACAATCTTATTATGATAAACATCCGGTTGAATATCATTCAAATCATTATCAGTCAATTGAATTACCCCAACAAAAAAGGTCCAGGAATAAGCAATGGTCTGTTTTGAATCAGTAGTATCTATACTTTTACCGGCCAAATCCCGAATACTGTCTGAAAGTCTTACCTGAACCGTATCCTTAAATCGAAATGAATCAACCTCAAGCAAGAGTTTATAAAGCGGTATTGAATCTACTTGGATATAAGAAATATTAATGATTGGATAATTAAAACTATCTGCCTTTAAACTCTGGATTTTAATATTCTCTGCGGTCAAAGTTGTTGTATCCATCGGCTCAGAGAAACAACACCAGATTTTATGTTGTTTATTCGACACAAAGGCAAACCAATCAGATGGATAGGTCTGCTTGACCCTGGGGGCAAAGTTGTCGATATGGACCAACACCGACTCGGAATCGGCATTGTTTCTGACGTCGTAAGCTTTAACTTTCACCCAATAAAAACCGTCTTTAAACTTGGCGACTTCAATCGA
>DRIG01000038.1 GCA_011052815.1 candidate division WOR-3 bacterium
GTTGGAGAAGGGGCCGATGAGCCTCGATGAAATTGTGAAACGCGTGCGGCGTTCAAAGCCGACGGTTTGTAATCATCTGGCGAAATTGAAGTTGGCGAATATCGTACGTTATGACAAACAGTGGCGTAGAACGAGTTATTGGATCAAGTATCCTGAGGAGGTGAGACAGTTCATGAAGATTTGCGAAAAGCTGGTGGCACGGACGACCCGACGGTTGAAAAAGGATTATTGAACTTCCTGTATCGGAAGAGTTGATTTAATACTCAATCCTGGTTCTGTTTTGAAATTACGGTCCAGAAGGTGTTGATTTTTTATTGTATTTTACGGATATTCGTTTGTGCCACCTGGTAGGTGAAAAAAAGATCGGTTACCGCTGAAACTCGGGTATTTGTATAATACTATTGACAAATACCCGAGTTATTTGTATAATGAATACGTTAAAAGGAGGTTCTATTATGTTCTATAAACGCGAGTTACAGCAAGAAGTTACAAAATATTTGGCTGACCGAGAGGCGATAATCATTCTTGGCTCCCGCCAGGTTGGGAAAACAACTCTTTTGAAGATGACCATGCAGGATCTCAAAAGTTCTGAGAAAGTCTATTATTTGGATCTTGAGGATCCCCGAAATCTTGATATTGTCGAGGAAGGAGTCGACAATCTTGTTGAGTACATTACTGTGCAAGGTGCTTCTACCCGCCGAAGAAATTATGTTTTTCTTGACGAAATTCATTATATGAAAAATCCTTCGCGGTTTATTAAACTTGCTGTTGATCATTATTCAGATAAATTAAAACTTATATGTACGGGTTCATCAGCGCTGGGCATAAAGATGAAATTTCACGATGCTCTCGTAGGCAGGAAGTTATTGTTTACACTTTATCCTTTGAATTTTCGCGAGTTTCTCATTTTCAAAGAGAGGCCTGAACTGGCGGCGAATTTGCCGACATTGCCTTTCAGTTTAAAAACAGATAAAACTCGATTTTTTATGGATGATTATCTTAGATATTTTTATGAATTCCTTATCTGGGGTAGTTATCCAAGGATAGTTCTGGAAAACACTTATGAGAAAAAAGAGAAACTTCTTGCTGAGATTGTAAGTTCATATATTTATAAGGATATAAGAAGTCTCTTCGATGTCCCTGATATTACGAAATTTAACAAGCTGGTTAAGGTTGTGGCGAGGCAAATCGGTTCTCTTGTTAATGTTTCTGAAATTGCCAGAACCGTAGGAATATCAAGAAACACGGTTCAGAACTATTTATCGATTCTTGAGGGTTCGTTTCTGATAGTATCGATTCCTCCGTATTCGAAAAGTGTACATATTGAAGTTCGTAAGGCAAAAAAAATATACTGGCTTGATAATGGTCTTCGTAACTATCTTATCGGTGATTTATCTGTTTCTCATTCAAGAGGTGACATTGGTTTCCTGCTTGAAAATGTAATATGTGCAGGTTTACTTAAGAGGATGAGATCCTTGGATAGTCTCTATTATTGGAGAACAAAAGACAGAACCGAGGTGGATTTTGTATTTAAGAGCGGCAGACGTCTAATACCAATTGAGGTTAAAATCAGCGGCCGGATTCATCGAGGTTTCACAAATTTTATGAAGCGATATAAAATCGCCTTCGGATTTATTGCTCATCTTGGTGGTTTTACAAAAGGACGCGTTTCTACTGTTCCTGCTTTTTGGTTAGCTTAAGTAATGATGAATTAATTCCCTTTTACCGACCTTCACCTCGTAAGTGGACTTTCCAAAAACCATTCAATTTAGATGTAAATATCTGTCAGGGGATAGGAGGGACCCTCGACTTTAATCCCACCCACCCGCAATCCCTTTAAAACCATCCACAACCATTTAACCTCCACCTTCATTCCTTAATTTTCCAATTTCTTAATTTGTTAATTTGACAATTTTCAAATTGTCGAATTGATTGCTACATTCGGTTTACTATGGAAACAGGCTTTACTATGTACATTATAGAAGACTTGATTTTTTTTTAGTATTATGTAAAATTTGAATATGGAAAGACTCACAAAAGAAGAAATCACGCGGATTCTCAGGAGGAACCGTGAGCTTTTGACCAGGTACCGGATAAAAAAAATTAGTCTTTTTGGCTCTTATGCCAGAGGGGAGCAGAGGGATAAAAGCGATATTGATTTCCTCGTTGAGTTTGAATCACCAATTTCAATATTTGAACATGTTCATTTGATCAATGAGTTAGAACAGATATTTGGTAAAAAGGTTGAGGTTTTATCCATAAAGGCGTTAAAACCAATCTTGAGTGAGACTATTCTGAAGGAGGCGGTAGAGGTTTGAGGAATTACCATCATTTTGTTCAAGATATTATTACTGCATGCGAGAAGATTGTTAGGTTTGTCGAGAATATGGATTTTGAACAGTTTTCAAAAGACGAAAAGACCGTTGATGCCGTTATCCGTAATTTAGAGATAATCGGTGAGGCAACAAGGAAAATACCTGATTCAGTGAAAGAAAGATACAACAATATCGATTGGCCGGCAATAATCGGAATGAGGAATATTATAATTCATGAATATTTTGGTGTAGATCTGGAAGAGATCTGGAAGACCATTAAAGAGGATATTCCCGCATTAAAATTATCAGTTAAAAAGCTGCTTAGTAATTAACCCCACTACCCACCACTCCTTAATTTTCCAATTTCTTAATTTGTTAATTTGACAATTTTCAAATTGTCGAATTGATTGCTACATTTTGGGGGCGGTTATCGGGTTGACAGGGGCTGATTTTGTTGTAAAATGGGGCATGAAGATAGTAGAGAAGAAGTATCGTGGTTCGCAGGTATGTCGGGTTCTGGGGTATCCGATTGCCTATGCCATTACCAGAATGTTGTTGGAGAAGGGGCCGATGAGCCTCGATGAAATTGTGAAACGCGTGCGGCGTTCAAAGCCGACGGTTTGTAATCATCTGGCGAAATTGAAGTTGGCGAATATCGTACGTTATGACAAACAGTGGCGTAGAACGAGTTATTGGATCAAGTATCCTGAGGAGGTGAGACAGTTCATGAAGATTTGCGAAAAGCTGGTCGCACGGACGACCCGACGGTTGAAAAAGGATTATTGAACTTCCTGTATAATAGTATTGACAAATAGCGCTATTTGAATATAATTCAGTAAATTAGCAATATGGCTAAAATACTGAATTGGCATATTTTTCGGAGTGAGATAAAGAAAAGGGGGATATTGATATTCACCCCGCATGATGTGGCGAGGATCTTCAATATCTCAGCCGTAGCGGTAAGTTTTTTTCTCTTCCGTAATACCCGTAAAGGCCTATTGATTCGGTTGAAAAAATCTCAAAAAGGGAGCCTTTATTGTTTTGCCGACGAGATACCTAATCGATATTTAATCGCCAATCGGATTTATGAACCGTCTTATATTTCATTTGATACCGCCTTATCTTACCATAGTATTATTCCTGAGTCCGTATATACAATATATTCTGCGACACCAAAATCAACGCGGGAATTCGTTATTACTGATATCAGATTTATGTATCATCGTATAAAGAAGAGTGTTTATGTCGGTTATGAACCCGTGCAATATCAAAATACAACCATTCTTATGGCTTCGGCTGAAAAAGCACTTGCTGATTATCTTTATTTTGTTATCATAAAAAAACGCACATTGCAGTATGAGAGATTGGCTTTGGAGCGCATTGATAGAAAAAAAATGTTCAGTTTTATAAAACTATATGGGAAAACATCCCTGGAGGATTTGGTTACTGAAATCTATGCTGACTATCGAAAAAATAAGAGAACTCACTAAGAAGTACCAGACGAATGAGCACAATGTCATCCGTGAATATGTGCAGCATCTGTGTCTATCTGCTCTTTACAAACATCGCGAAGCAGGAAATCTGCTTTTTAAGGGTGGTACAGCATTAAGGATGATTTATCATAGCCCACGTTTTTCTGAAGATCTTGATTTTACGGGCCGTTTTTACCATTTTCAGGATGTCGAAAAGTTATTTTTAAATACGCTTGTTGAGGTTGAACAAAGCGGGATTATGGTGGAGTTGAAGGAGGCGAAGAAAACCTCTGGTGGATTTCTGGGGATAATAGAATATCATCTATACGACCATACAGGTACGATATTTTTTGAGATATCGTTGAGAAAACCGAAAAAGAAGAGCAGAGAGAGTGAAGTGGTTACCATCGCGAGTGAATTCACGATTCCTTATACCGTTGTTCAGTTATCGACGCTGGACCTGGTTTCTGAAAAAGTCCAAGCTGTTACCACCAGGGCGAAGCCAAGAGATTATTATGATCTATATTTTATATTAAGGCATAATTTCTTGAGTAAATTGGTTGATAAAGGGATGTTCGCAGTCATTTTGAACCAGCTCGAGGGTAAGAAAATTGATTTTCGAAAAGAACTTCAGCATCTTTTACCGGTCAGTCACCATCGTATTTTGAAAAATTTTTCCGAGACATTGGAGAAAGAAATTAATTCGTATCTGTAATGCAGAACACGACTCCTTAATTTTCCAATTTCTTAATTTGTTAATTTGACAATTTTCAAATTGTCGAATTGATTGCTACATTTTGGGGCGGTTATCGGGTTGACAGGGGCTGATTTTGTTGTAAAATGGGGCATGAAGATTGAATATATTTTGCTTGACTTTCTAGCGGTTCTGGATATAATAACTGCATGAATAAAAGAATATCAATTGATAAGAATTTTGTCCGAAGAATAGAAGAAATAAGCAGTCAGAAACTCTCTGATTGCTATCAGTGCGGTCGGTGCACAGCCGGTTGTCCGTTCGCCAAATTTATGGATGCACCGCCCAATCAGGTTATAAGATTTATGCAGTTGGGTTTTAAGGATGATGTCTTGAACGCAGAGGGTCCTTGGTTTTGTGCAGCCTGTCTTGTGTGTCAGACACGGTGCCCCCGAGGTGTCGACATTCCAAGATTGATGGAGGCGGTAAGGGCCATTCATCTACGTGCGAAAGAAGGATTGATCGACGTTTCTGAAATCGATAAAGAGTTTCTCATGGATGCACCGCCTCTCGCTTTGATGAGTGCATTCAGCAAATATTCTTATTAATGAAAATGAAGCTCCCATATTATCCAGGTTGTACCTTATATACAAAAGCAAAGCCTTTAAATACTTCTTTACATGCTTCCTTCAACAGTCTCGGAGTGGAACTCGACGAGCTCACTCATTGGTATTGCTGCGGTACCACGTTCATCCTGGCACGCGACAACCGGATGTCGTTGATCGCCCCTTTACGGATACTCGCCAAGGCGCAGCAGACCAATGGTAAACTCCTGGTTCCCTGCTCCATCTGTTATAACACGTTGAAGCGTGCGAATTACATATTGAAGCAGGATAAGGAGACACTTGATATAATCAACGAACATCTCGAAGAGTCCTATGACGGACTGGAAGAGGTCGTTCATCCGCTTGAGTTTTTAAGGGATAACCTCTCTCTTCTTAAGGATAAGATTAAGAAGGATTTGAAGGCGTTGAAGGTCGGTTGTTATTATGGTTGTCTTCTTCTCAGACCGAAAGAAGAAGTTCAATTCGATGATCCGGAATCGCCGACTATTTTCGAGGATTTTGTCACGGCTATCGGAGCGACCCCTGTTGATTTTCCCCTCAAGGTCGAGTGCTGTGGTTCTTATCTTGTCGTGAATTCACCGGATGCCGCGATCGAGGTGTCGTACAAAGTGCTTAAGAATGCACAGGGTAACGGCGCCCAGGCTGTCGTGACATCGTGTCCATTGTGCCATTATAACCTCGACGCCCTGCAGAGCAAAATGAAGAAGACACATCCCGAATTCAAAGAGATTCCTGTTTTTTATTTTTCACAGCTTCTCGCTCTCGCCCTTGGTGTGGAGGAAAAGAATTTAGGATTGGAACAAAATAAAGTTTCACCCATTAATTTATTGAAGGAGCACAGCTTACTATGAAGAGAATCGGCGTTTTTATTTGTCATTGCGGTATAAATATAGCCAAGACAGTCGATGTTGAGGCTTTGACCGAAGAAATCAAGAAGTATCCCGGGGTTGAACACGCCGAGAATTATAAATATATGTGTTCAGATCCGGGCCAGAATCTTGTGGTGACGGCGATTAAAGAACATAAGCTCGATGCCGTTGTCGTGGCGGCGTGTTCTCCGACACTGCACGAGAATACCTTCAGAAATGCAGCTGAACGCGGTGGATTAAACCGTTATGTCTGTGAGATGGCGAATATCCGCGAGCACTGTTCGTGGGTGCACGACGATAAAGCGGTTGCGACGAGAAAGGCGGCTCATATCATCAAGAGTATTATTGAGAAGGTGAAGTATGATGAACCCCTGGAACCGATACATGTAAACGTCACCAAGCGCGCCCTGGTGGTCGGCGGAGGAATCGCCGGGATTCAGGCGGCGCTCGACATCGCCAATGCCGGAGTAGAGACCATCCTGGTGGAGAGAGGCCCGTCGATCGGCGGACGCATGGCGCAGCTTTCCGAGACCTTTCCGACACTTGATTGCTCCCAGTGTATTCTTACACCGAAGATGGTCGAGGTCTCGCAGCACAAGAATATCAAGTTGATGACGTATGCCGAGGTCGAGGAGATCACCGGAAGCGTCGGCAACTTCAAGGTGAAGATCAAGAAGAAAGCCGCTTATGTGGACCGTGATAAGTGTACGGGCTGTGGTCTGTGTTATGAAAAGTGCCCCATCAAGGTGAAGTCCGAGTTTGAAGAGGGATTGGGTGAGAGAAAGGCGATATATACTCCTTTTCCTCAGGCGGTTCCGAACAAGCCGGTTATCGATACGGAACATTGCACCTTCTTTTTAAAACCGGGTAAGTGTAAGGTATGCCAGATCGTCTGTCCGGTTAAAGCCGTTGATTTCGAACAGAAAGATGAATTTGTCGAGGAAGAGGTCGGTGCGATCATCGTCGCCACCGGTTATGACCTTTATGAACCGACCAAACTCGGTGAATACGGCTATGGTAAGATCCCCGATGTGATAACCTCGCTCCAGTTCGAGAGATTGCTTTCCGCATCCGGACCCACTGCCGGTGATGTGAAGCGTATCTCAGACGGCAAGGTTCCGAAACGTGTTGTCTTTATTCAGTGCGCCGGTTCGCGGGACAAAGAGAATCATCTGGAGTACTGTTCAAAGATCTGC
The DNA here is from genome assembly GCA_011052815.1 of candidate division WOR-3 bacterium. NCBI lineage: Bacteria > Pseudomonadati > Caldifarciminota > Caldifarciminota bacterium. The sequence goes on from DRIG01000038.1 coordinate 7,173, forward strand.
TGTATGTATACGGCGAAACACGCTCTCCTGTACAAACACCGCGTCCACGACGGCGAACCGATCATCTTCTATATCGATGTGAGAACCGCCGGCAAAGGATATGAGGAGTTTTATAATCGGGTGACTGATGAGGGTGCGACATATATCCGCGGCAAGGTCTCCAAGGTTTATCAGGACAACGGTAAGATCATCGTGATGGGAGCCGATACACTTTCCGGTAAACAGGTCGAGGTTGAGGCGGATATGGTCGTCCTCGCGGTCGGTATGGTACCGAAGCGCGACAGTGAAGACCTGGTGAGAAGGTTGAAGATTCAATGTGATGCAAACGAATGGCTCAGTGAAGCCCATCCCAAACTGCGTCCTGTGGAGAGCAACACTGCTGGTATTTATCTCGCCGGCGCCGCCCAGGGGCCGAAGGATATTCCAGAGGTCGTCGCCCAGGCATCCGGTGCGGCGAGTAAAGCGATCGCCATTCTCACCCAGAACGAGATTACGTTTGAACCGACGATCGCCGGAGTGGATGAAGACCTCTGCTCAGGATGTGGTATCTGTGTCGGTGTCTGTCCTTACAATGCGCGGGAGCTTGACAGAGATAAGATGGTGGTGAAGGTGACAGAGGCACTGTGTCAGGGATGCGGTTCCTGCAGTGCCGCGTGTCCTTCAGGTGCGGCGCAGCAGAAGAATCTTATTGATATACAGATTGAAGAGATGGTCACCTCAGCCTTGGAGGAAAAATGAACAACGGAAAATTTGAACCTAAAATAATCGGATTTTTCTGTAAGTGGTGTACATCAGCAGCAGCAGACCTTGCTGGTACATCAAGGAAAAAGTATCCAGCCAATCTGATCCCGATTCGCTTTTTCTGCTCTTCACGGATTGACCCACAGCATGTCCTGCATGCCTTTGAAAACGGCGCCGACGGAGTTTTGATCGGCGGCTGCCATTTCGGTGACTGTCATTATCAGGATGGAAATTACAAAACCGCACGGCGAATCGCATTGCTGCATAACTTACTCGAAGAGATGGGGATTGATAAAAGACGGCTCAGACTCGAGTGGATCTCTGCTGCGGAAGGTGAGAAGTTTACCAGGGTCGTGAAGGAATTTACTGAAGAGATCAGGAAGTTGGGACCCATAAAAGGAAACGGCGCATGAGAAACTACGAAGCGATGTTCATTTTCAATCCCGAACTTGTCGAAGAAAAACTGGAGAAGGAGATCAAGAGCGTAGAGAAGACAATCAAGACACGGGGAAAGGGCGAAGTCAAGTTTGATAATCTCGGGAAGAAGACACTGGCGTATCCAATCAAAAAGTTCAAAGAGGGCGTGTACATCAACTATAGATTCACCGCCCAGCCGTCGGCTATTGTAAAAATAAAAGAGGCTCTGAAACACAAAGAAAATATATTGCGGTTCATTATATTTTTGAGAGGAAAAGAAAAATGAATCCTATTCGTCTCGGTTACCTTAATTCGGTCGTGTTGATCGGCAGGCTCGTCGCCGACCCTGAGTTGAGGTACACACAGAAAGGTGCACCGGTATGTGATTTTCGGATAGCGAGTTCACGACGCTACAAAAATCGTGATACCGGGGAATGGCAGGAAGAAACATTGTTCATCAATATCGTCGCCTGGCGCAGACAGGCGGAGACCGCCAATGATTTTCTGAAAAAAGGGAGTGCGGTGCTTATCGAGGGGAGACTCAGGTCACGGCAGTGGGAGACGAATAAGGGTGAAAAACGTTCCGCAATCGAGGTTGTCGCCCGTCGCATTCAGTTTCTCGATCTGCCGCCTAAGGAAGCGGATGCGGTTGAGTCTGATACAGAGGTGCCGATAGACAGTGCGACTGAAACAAAAGAGGATGATGAGATTGATACACCTTTTTAAAATAATGGATAAGGGATAAAAAATGAACAAGAGAAAAAGACGATGTCGATTTTGCAAAAATAATATTGATGAAGTCGATTATAAAGATACGTCCCTTTTAAAGGGATTCATAAATGAACGTGGAAAGATACTCGGTTCCAAGATCACGAGGCTCTGTTCTTTTCATCAGCGCAGGTTGACGCAAGCCATTAAAAGGGCGAGGGAGATCGCGCTCTTGCCGTACGAGATAAAATAATGAAGGTGATTTTGCTTAAACCGGTGGAGAGATTGGGGAAGGCGTTTGATGTTGTTGTCACGAAAGACGGCTATGCGAGAAACTATCTTTTTCCGAAGAGACTCGCTATTCCGGCTACCAAGGCGAATCTGCGTGGTCTGGAAAAGAATAAAGTTCGTTTCTCCAAAACGATTATGAGAATCAGAAAAGAGAGTATGGACATAGCCGAGCAGATCAACAACACCACGATAAAAACGACGATAAAGATAGGTATAGACGGTAAGTCATTCGGCAGTATCACATCTCAGGATATTTCCGAGCTTTTGAAGACCGAAGGAATCGAGGTGGATAAGAAGAACATAGTTCTTCCGGAACCGATAAAGCAACCCGGGGTGTATGATATCAAGGTGCATCTCGCCGGAAAGATCGACGCTGTATTTAAACTTGTCGTACTGGAAGAAGGAGAGTAAATTTTAGAAGTCTTTGTCAACGCGGTTCTGGAAGACCGCCAGAATAATTCATATATAGTCCTCTTAAAGGAAAAATACGGCCAGCGCACTTTGCCGATATGGATAGGTGAGAACGAGGCGTTCGCCATCGCCCTGTCGCTGGAAGGTAAGAAACCACCCAGGCCTTTAACCCATGACCTTTTGAAGCTTATTATCGATGCCTTTCAATCAGAGGTGGTGAAGGTGGAAGTGGTGGCGTTGAAGATGGTCAATGAGAGCGGTACTTATTTCGCCAAGATCTATATAAAGTCAGAGGGGAAGGTTATTGCGATCGACGCCAGACCGTCGGATTCCATCGCCCTTGCCCTGCGTACCGGTAGTGCTATCTTCGTTGACCCGAAGGTGATGGATGAAAACGGCAAGGTCCTTGAAGGGGACACAAATCTTGATGAAATGAAACGCAGGCTGAGGAATACAAAGCCTGAAGAGTTCGGCGATTTTCATCTTGATAAGTAAGAGTAAACCATTATAGATGGCGGTTAAAAAGACTCTCGATTTAAGTAAGATATCCAAAGTCGAAAAAAGGATGATCGAGGAGATTCTCGCGATCAAAAAGCGGGAAGTCAACAAGATCATGGTTCCGATCAATGAGATCGTGGCTTTTTCTTATAAAGAGCGTCTGAGCGACGTCATCGACAGTTACAAAAAGAATCATTATTCACGTTACCCGGTCTATCTGAAAAATCTGGATCAGGTGATCGGCGTTCTCTATATCAAAGACATTATCTCTTTCTGGTATGAATATAAAGACGAATCGGTCGTTCAATTCGTGAGGTTTCCGCATTTCGTATATGAGGACCGCTCCGCACTCGATGTTTTTCTTGAGTTGCAGAGGTTGCGGCTTTCCTTCGGTGTCGTGATTGATGAATTCGGTGGTGTTTCCGGAATCATTACCATTGAGGATTTGATAGAGGAGATCGTGGGTGACATCGAGGATGAGTTGGACGCGCGCAAAAAACCGTTTATTGAAAAGATATCCGACAAAGAATATATCGTCAATACCAGGATGGAGCTGGTTCACTTCGCGGAATATTTCGGTCTGCCCATCGAAGAGGACGATGTCTCCACAGTGGGCGGTCTGATCTTGAAGAACGCCGACCGTATTCCAAAGGTGGGCGAGGAAATAAAATACAGAAATTTGAAGTTTAAGATTATCTCCGGTACAAGGCGGAAGATAAACAAGGTGAAGGTCACCAAACTCTGAAAAATTTTCCGGTAAAGGCTATATGTGCAGTGCTTCGTAGATGATGCGGGCGTATTTTTTACCGATCCCGGGAACCCTGGTGATATCTTCTTCCGACGCCTTTTTCAGGGCGTCGATACTCCCGAAATACTTAAGGAGCGCCAGTTTTCTTTTCTCGCCGATGCCGGCTATTCCATCGAGTAGAGAAGACGTCAGAGCTCTGTCCCTTACTTTTCTGTGATAGTTGATGGCAAAACGATGGGCTTCATCCCGTGCCCTTTTCAATAATGTCAGACCGCTGGACCCCGGGGGTACGGCGACGACTTTTCCCGAACTGTTATAGAGTTCATTGTATTTTTTCGCGAGCGCGAAGACCGGTATTTTGAGCTTTATCAGTTTGAGCGCCTCAAGTGCGGCGTTCAACTGACCTTTCCCGCCGTCGATCAACAGAAGATCGGGTTGTTTTTTTTCATTCATCAGGTCTTTTATACGGCGCATCACGATTTCTCTGATCATTGCGAAGTCGTTCTGTCCTTTCACCCGCTTGATCCTGTAGTGGCGGTAATGCTGCTTATCCGGTTTGCCGTCGCGGAAGACCACGGATGAACCGACGGCGAATTTTTCTTTCAGATTCGAAACGTCAAAGGTTTCTATCCAGCGTGGTGCTTTTTCCAGAGCGAGAATGTTCTGCAGCTCGATGATCGCGGGTGGTATTCGTTTTTTGAATATCTTTTTCGAGAGTTCGAGTTCGGCGTTCTTCTCCGCCCATTTTAAGAGCCGTTTGATTTCCCCGCGTCTGCCGGTTGATATTTTGACGTTCGTTCCTTTTTCTTTGAACCAGCGTGATTGTATCCGCCAGTCGGCGGGCATAGTCGAGATGACGAGTTCTTCGGGAATGAAGGAGATGTGGGTGTAGATCAGACGGATGAATGATGCGGCGATTTCTTCATCACCGATATGGGGATTGATCTTCAGAAAAAAGATCTCTTTTGCGATCAGTCGTCCTTCGCGTATTCGAAAGAGACAAGCGGCGCAGTTGAATCTACTGCGGCTGAAGGCGATGACATCACGGTTGCTCTTTGTGTTTGTGACCATCCGCTGATGCTGGAAGATTGTTCTGACCGCAAGGAGCTGGTCACGCAGCGCCGCCGCCGCCTCGAAATTTTCGTTTTCAGCGTGCTGCCACATCATCCTCTCTATTCCTTTTTCCAGTTCATTCGAGTTTCCCCTCAGGAATTTTATCGCTTTGTTCACCAGCCCTGCATACTCTTTTTCTGTTATCCGACCCGTACAGGGCGCACTGCACCTGCCGAGATGATACTGCAGACAGGGGCGTTTATGCGGTTTTTCCAGGTCTTTGGTGCAAGAGACGAGTTTGAAGATCCGGCACAGGGCGTCCCGCGTGCGTCTCAACGCCCGGGCGTTTGTATAGGGTCCGAAGATGAGTGAGCCGTCCGCTTTCAGGTCGCGGGTGAATATTATCCTCGGAAACCTTTCCTGGATGGTGATTTTGAGATACGGAAATTTTTTGTCGTCCTTCAGTCGAACGTTGTAACGAGGTTTATTCAACTTGATCAATGATTCTTCCAGGGTGAGTGCTTCGATATCCGAGTTGGTGATGATGATGTCGAGGTCGGCGGCTGCCGACATCAGGGTTTGTTCGCGAATCCTTTCCTTAGCGGGACTGAGATAGGAGGAGAGTCGATTTCTTAAATCCACTGCTTTGCCGATGTAGATGATCTTATTCCTTTTGTCCCGGAACATATAGACGCCCGGGGCGGCCGGTGCTGTTTTAATCTTTTTTATGACCGTTTGATTCAAGGCGGCCGACTGTTATCCTTTTACTACACCCAACGGTCTCATGCGCGCCACTTTTCTGGATATTCCGGCTTCGTGAACCGCATCCACCACCATATCGATGTCTTTATACGCCTCGGGAACTTCCTGCCTCAATACGTCATTGCTCGCCGACAGCACGAAGATTCCTTTATCGGCTAATTCTTTATCGATCCTGCGTCCCCTGGTTTGTTTCATCGCCTTTGAACGCGACATAAGCCGTCCGGCACCGTGACAGGTCGAGCCGAAGGTTTGTTCCATCGCCTTTTCAGTGCCCAGAAGCAGATAAGAGTGGGTTCCCATATCACCGGGGATGATGACCGGCTGGCCGATTTCCCTGTAGACTGCAGGGATTTCTTTATGTCCCGGAGCAAACGCCCGGGTCGCGCCCTTTCTGTGGACACAGACCTTTCTGGGTATCCCGTCTACTTTGTGGGTTTCAAACTTCGCGATGTTGTGGGCGACGTCGTAGATCAGGTGCATGCCCAGATCTTCAGCTTTTTTATTGAGCACCTGTTCAAATGCCTCTCGCACCCAGTGCATTATACATTGTCGGTTCGCCCAGGCGTAATTCGCCGCACATGCCATCTGTTCAAAGTATGTTCTGCCTTCAGGAGAGTCGATCGGAGCACATGCCAGCTGGCGGTCGGGAATCTCAATGCCGTATTTTTTAGTGACCCTGCCGAGTATCTTCACATTGTCGTCACAGACTTGATAACCGAGACCCCGCGAACCCGTATGTATCATCACGGTTACCTGACCGATTTCATCAATGCCCAGTGCCTTCGCCGATGTCGGATCATAGATGTCTTCGACGATCTGTATTTCGAGGAAGTGATTTCCCGCACCGAGTGTTCCGAGCTGCGGTCTGCCGCGTTCGATCGCCCTTTTCGAGACCCGATCCGGATCAGCACCCTGGAGCATACCCTCTTCTTCAATCCTTTCGATGTCTTCTTTCCATCCGAATCCCTTTTTAAGAGCCCATTGTGCGCCGTATTTCAACACCTCTTTCACTTCGCGGTCGTCGATTCTTATCTTTCCTTTGGAACCCACTCCTGAAGGAACGTTGTGGAAGAGTGCTTTTACCAGTTCTTTTATTCTGTTCTTTATATCATTGATGCGCAGGTCCGTGCGTAATATTCTCACTCCGCAGTTTATATCATATCCTACCCCACCGGGTGAGATAATTCCTTCTTTTACGTCAAAGGCGGCTACACCGCCGATCGGAAACCCGTATCCCCAGTGGATATCAGGCATCGCCATCGCATATCCGACAATACCCGGCAGCGTGGCTACGTTCGCCACCTGTTCTGGTGCATTGTCCTCTTTAATCTTTTGCAACATCTTTTCCGATGCATAGATCAAACCATCGGTTCTCATCCCCTCTTTGTAAGTTTTCGGAATTTTAAATCGATTGTTGTCTATTTTTATTAATTCACCATGCCACGCCATTGTATACCTCCTTGAATAAAATTATAATCCATTTGCCAGGGATGTCAATTGTATCTTTCTTATTCTGATACTTGACTTTCGCAAATTCTTTATTATCATAGAATCGTGAGCAGTACTTTACTACTTGTTTTTTTTATAGTAGGTTCCTTAGTTAAAGCCCGGGATCCCTTGGGTAATGACATCTCCGGCGACGAACAGGTCGGTTCTGTCGAGAGCGTTCTGAAGAACCCGATCATGGTGCGGGTTGTCGACGCCGACGGTAAACCGCAAGCCGGTGTTAGGGTTGAGTTCAAGATTCTGGATGAGCCGAAGGCGAATATTATCTCGAACAGATTTGCCCGGTTGAGCAAAAGAGAGGTGCTGACCGATAAAGACGGCTATGCAATGACCGAGTTGACCTTTGGAAAGACCAGAGGAACCTATTATGTGATTGCCCGGGCACAGGGTGAGAGTGTTGTCTTCAGAGAAAATGCCCTGGAAAAAAATTGGTTGCTTTTACTTCTCTTTTCACTCTTCGGCGGTCTGGGGATATTTATCTTCGGTTTGAATTACGGAAGTAAGGGATTGATTCGTGCAGCCGGAGCGAAGATGCGGGATCTTCTCTTCAGCCTGGCGAAGAACCGCTTTATGGCGCTGCTCATCGGCGTGGTCGTGACCGTAATACTCGGTTCAAGTACGGCAAGCTCGATCCTTTTGGTGAGATTCGCATCAAGCGGTATCATTATGCTGGAACAGGCGCTCGGTGTACTTATGGGGATAAACATCGGCACGACCATCACGGTTCAGATCCTCGCTTTCAAGGTCCTCGACTATGCAATCTTAATCGTTGGAATAGGATTTTTTATAATGCATCTCTTCCCGAAATTAAAGAATGCTGGGCAGGCTCTTTTCGGGCTGGGACTTCTCTTTTTCTCCCTGAAAATAATGTCGACGGCTACGGGTAATCTCAAATACCTGCCGAGTTTCAATAACGCGATTGCCGGTCTTGCTCAGTATCCTCTTGTGGGCATCATCGCCGCCGCACTCATCGCCTTTATCCTGCGCTCGAGCGCCGCGACGATCGGGATAGTGTTGATTCTTGCCTTTGATTCGTTGATTGATTTCCAGCAGGCGGTTCCCCTGATTCTGGGAGCGAACCTCGGAACGACCTTTTCCGCTCTCATCTCGGCGAACACCATTGAGGGTAGACGGGTTGCAGTCGGCCATCTTCTCTTCAATACGATTTCAATCATTCTGCTCTTTCCGTTTATTAAATATATACCACTTTTCCTCGATTTCATCGGCGGAGATTTATCACGGCGGATAGCCAATCTCCACACGATCTTCAATATATTCACCGCGGTCCTTTTTCTTCCTTTTGTGGTCCCTTTCGGAAAACTGCTCAAGGTTTTAGTGCGGGAATCACGCAGCGAGCGGCTGGCTGTTCATCGGCTTGATTCGACGTTCCTGTCGACTCCGGCAATCGCTCTCGGACAGGCGGCGCGTGAGATTCTGTATATGGCGGACATCACCATTAAGATGCTCGAAGATGCGATGTCGGTCTTCAAGAATCGGGATGATGCGCTGAGAAAGAAGATTGTCGAGACCGATGACGAGGTTGACTGCCTTGAAGAGGCTATTACTCCTTATCTCATAAAGATCAGTGAAGGTGAGATGGACAGCAGACTTTCCGCTTATCACAGGGTGCTGATGAACGCCGTGAATGAGATTGAAAATATCGGAGATGTGATTTCCAAAAAGCTGATGGTCTATGCAAAGAAACAGATAGACACCGGTTTTGTCTTTTCTGAAGAAGGAATCAGGGAGATCGAGCAGTATCATAAGTTCGTACTGACGACATTCCGCACCGCGGTGGACGCCCTTGCCACACGCGACCCCGAGCTCGCTAAAGAGGTGTTGAAGCGTAAAGAGATCGGCTATCGAACAGCGAAGGATATGAATGAGTTGCATCTGGATAGATTGAAGAGGGGGTTGAAGAAGAGTCTGGAAACGAGTACCATACACTTGGATTTGATCAGTGATCTTGAACGGATTAATTTCCACGCGTCGGTTATAGTGGAGGGAATAGTGTGAAGGCGAAGCGGTATTTTTTACTTGCAGTCATATTACTGATCATTCTGGGGTTGTTTTTGACGCTCGGGATAATCAACAGCAGACGGGTTATGATGGATGTGATAAAAGAGGAAGCCCATTCGTTCCTCGACGTCATCGCATCAATCCAGGAAAATTCCATATTCGCCGAAGGTAAATACGAGGATGAAGTCATCAGTAAATTGATAAATCTCTGTGATTATATGGAGTCGATGGGCCTGAAGGGGATCAACCCGGTTAAGTTGAGGGAGAGTTTTGATATCACTGCGATTTCCGTCGTCGATCTGAAAACAGGGAAGGCCATCCTGGCTTCAGGAAATCGGTTCGGTCCTGTCGAGCATCCGGTCGACACCGGTGACCGGGTTTCATTTGAATATTTCAAGGTCGGTTCAAAGAAATTCATTCAATTCAGGTATCGGATAAAAGGCAGGCTCTATCAGATAGAGGTCTCCGCCGCTGATATCCAACTTTTCAGACAGGAATTCGGTATTAATAAGATTATCAATCAGATGTTGCTGAACCCGATGGTCAAATACCTTATTCTCCAGGATACCAAGGGAATCATTTTCGCCACCCCCAATGTTCAGAAGATCAGTCGGATCGAGGATGATTCGACGCTTCTCGATGCGATTTCCAATAACGAAGAGCTCTGCAGAATAACCGAATTCAAGGATGAAAATATTCTTGAGGTGGTTCGTCCTTTTGTGGTCGATAATGTGAATCTCGGAATCTTCAGGATGGGTATCAGTCTGGATGACTATTATCGCCATGTCCGTGCCACGGAGCGCCAATTAATACTGCTCTTTGTAGTACTTTCTGTAATCGGTTTTGTTCTCTTCTTTCTCTTCCTGAAGTATGAATCGTACATCACCCTGAAGGAGATTTTTCATAAGATTCTCGGTTCGGTTGAAGACGGGATCCTTATGGTCGATGCAAGGGGCGTGATCACCGGTGTCAACAATGCGTTCTGTATGGTCTCTTCGCTCGACGAGAAGCTTCTTTTAAAGCATAGTTATCGCTCCCTGTTCGGTGATGATTTCTGCGATATTGCAGCGGTGCTTGAGAGCGGTTCCAAGGTTGTCAATGAAAAGAACCTTTTCGGAAAACAAATTCAGTACTCGAGTTATCCGCTCATTGATGAAAAGAAGAGGGTCGTCGGGGTGATTTCCGTACTCAGGGATGTTACGAAATTGAGGGAGTTTGAAAAGGAGCGGGAAGAAGCGGAAAGGCTTAAATTTCTCGGGAATCTGGTGGCGAATTTCGCCCATGAAATCAAGAATCCATTGAACGGTCTTTCAATCGCCGCTCAGAGATTGGTCAAAGAATTTCCCTCACAGGATAAGGAATATACGAGATTAATGAGTACATTAAAGACCGAAATCGAGCTCCTCAACCGTACGCTCAATGATTTTTTGAGCCTTGTCCGTTCCAGAGCAAAACCAAAAGAGGAATTCGACCTTTCCGACACGCTCGAAAGAGCACTTGATGTTGTAAAGGAATTGGTCAGGACCAGGGGGATAATATTAAAGGAAAATATTAAGAAAGACCTGAAATTACTCGGTAATGCGGATGATTTTAAGAGGGCTGTCCTTAATATTCTGTTGAACGCGGTAGAGGCGGTGGCAGAGGTTTCTGATCGAAAACCAGAGATTTCCGTGGAACTCTTTACCAGTGACCAGGAGATAGTCTTGAAAATTTCAGATAATGGTTCAGGTATGGATGAGGAAGAGAAACAGCGCATCTTCACACCATACTTCACAACCAAGAAAAAAGGAACAGGGCTCGGCTTATATATCGCTCAAAAGATCATTCGGGAGCATAAAGGCGAGATCCAGATAGAATCCTGCAAAGGGCAGGGTACTGTTTTTACCGTTGTATTCACTGAAAAGGGTGATTAAGGGAGGTCTGTTTTATGAGCGTATTGTCTGTTATCGGTAACACCCCGCTCGTTGAATTGACTTATTTCAGCAAAAAGACCGGGGTGAAACTATATGGAAAGTTTGAAGGGTTTAATCCCGGTGGTTCGATCAAGGACCGGCCTGCGTATTATATGGTCAAAAAGGCGGAAGAATCAGGTGAGTTGACTGGAGATAAGACGATACTTGAACCGACCTCGGGCAATACGGGTATCGCGTTCGCCATGATCGGCGCGGCTAAGGGATACAGGGTCAAATTGATCATGCCGGCATGCGTCAGCACCGAGAGGCAGCATATCCTCGAGGCGTTCGGTGCCGAGGTCGTTCTCACCCATGCAAAAGAAGGAACCGACGGCGCCATTCGTGCGGCGCATCAAATCATAAAAGAAGAGCCTGACAGGTATTATATGCCCAACCAGTTCAAGAATATGAATAATATCATCGCCCATTATGAAACCACCGCCCCTGAGATATTTTTCCAGACAGAGGGGATGGTCGATGTCGTGGTCGCCGGTATGGGAACCACGGGTACGCTGATGGGTATCAGTAGATATTTTAAGGAGAAAAAACCACAGACTAGAATCGTGGGTGTGGAACCGACCGAGGGCCATTCAATTCAGGGATTGAAAAATATGAATGAAGCAATCGTTCCCGAGATTTACGACCCGCAGATGCTGGATGAAAAGATCACGATTGAAGACGGAGAGGCCTTTGAGGTATCGCGTCTCCTGGTTACGAAAGAAGGTTTGTTTGTCGGTATGTCGAGCGGTGCAGCGGTCGCCGGTGCCCTGCGTATTGCGGAAAGAATGGATACAGGCGTTATCGTGGCGATTCTTCCTGATCGGGGAGACCGTTATTTAAGCACGACGCTCTTCCGCTCGATATGCGCGAAGTGCCCGCCTTAATACCCATCCCGATATGCTGAAATTTTTCTCTTCACTTCGTGACACCTTTCCGATAAACCGGATTATGGATTTCCTCGACAGGATTATAATTGAATCAATAAGATACGGCCGGGGCAGAAGGTATGACGCCCGGCAGTACTGGTCTGAGCGATTTTCCAAATTCGGTCTTTCACTTAAGGCGTCAGGGAACCGTCGAATATCCGAGGAAGCGAACCGACGGCTCTATGATGCGGCGAAGAAGGCGTTTATCAAGATATGTGATAAAGCAGGGATTGAGTTTTCCCGGCTGAGGGTGCTGGATATCGGTTGTGGTACGGGTGTTTACACCCGACTCTTTTATGAATACGGAGTGAAAGATTATGTCGGTCTTGATATTACGGATGTACTTTTCCCCCGACTGAAAGAACAGTTTTCTGAGTATAGGTTCATAAGAAAAGACATCACGGCGGACAGGCTCAGCGGCACTTTTGACCTTATCATTATGATTGAGGTGATTGAACATATCGTGGATAAGGATAAGCTCGTTTTCTGCCTGGAGAACGTCAGGTTCTGCCTTTCAGAAGATGGTTGGTTCATTGTGGCGCCGATCTTTGATGTCAGTAAGAGAGCGCTCTCTTATGTTCGATACTGGTCTCTGGATGATATCAAACCGCTGTTGTCAGGGTGCACCATCAAGGCGTCTGAACCGTTCACCACCGGCCGGATAATCGCCGTCACAAAAGATCGGGGCTGATATCTTTTTATTGAATGGTCAGGTATAACCTCTTCAGAAAAAATCTTTTGATTCTCTACAGCCTTGCCGGCATCGGGATGCTCGGCCACGGCTTGTTCAGACCCATTATACCGATCTTTGCACGGCGCGTGGGCGCTTCAGGATTTGAGGTGGGGCTTTTGACGTCCGGTTTTATGATCGCCCGCGCGATTACTTCTTTTTTGATCGGCAGACATATCGATAAAAGCGGAAAGCGTGATGTCTATGTAAAGGTCGGCTTTTTTATAGTATTCATCATCGCCTTCGCCTACTTCTTTGTGAACAGCTATTATGAAATTCTGTTCCTGCGTTTCTGCCAGGGGATCTGTTCGGGACTGATGTGGCCTGTGACCCAGATTATGGTCGTTGAAGAAGCTGAAAAGACCCATCGCACAAGGGCGTTGTCATTATATCAGATCACGGGAAGGGGTGGTGCGTTGCTGAGTCGTCTTCTGCTGGCCGTGATTCTGTTCGCCGCCGTAAAATTCGGATACAGTGAGTTGAGTTCTTTTAAACTCGTCTTCATTATCGGCGGTGTTATCCTGCTTATAGGTTTCATCGAGGTCGCGGTCATGCCGACCCATAAACGGAAAGGCGGTGCGGAAAAGAAAAAGGGCAAGCCGCCGTACCCGATATTCTTTCTCGGCTTTATCTTCGGGGCGATGCTGGCGCTGGCGCCGCTCTCCTTTGTATATCTCAACGAACATTTTAAAATCAGCCCTTCTGGAATCGCATTTTTGCTTCTCTGCCTTGATCTGGTGACAATGGGAGCGATGTATGGTTCTTCACATTTCACCGACCATGCGGGTTGGAAAAAATCATTGTGGTTCATCATCATACCCTGTTTTCTCAGTGCGGTCTTTCTGCCCTTCATATCTTCGTTGATAAGATTCATCCTCTTCTATTTCATTATGCGGCTTTCAATCAGTTCTTTTATTCCGATTTCCCGGGCATATGCCACGAGTGTCGACACTGAAGTCGGCTTCAACATCGGGACCCTGAATATGGTGACCAATCTCGGTTCTGTAATCGGTCCTGTTTTCGCGGGGTTGGTGTATGACAACCTGCCGGGTACTTTTAAAATCGCCGGCTATTCCCTGATCGCCGTCTTCCTGATACCCGGTCTTCTGATGCTCTTGAAAAAAGATAGAAAAGATTGACTTTTCGTGTATTTTAGATAAAATAGTAAGAAAAAAGGAGTAATATGATAGGTAAAAGAACAGCAAAAAAGATTGTGGCTGACGCGATAAGATATACAAAAGCGGACCAAATTGAAATTAATATATTCAACAATCGTCAGGCGCTGACAAGATTCGCAAACAACTATATTCATCAGAATGTCAGCGAATCCAACAGCAGTGTGTCGGTGCGGGTCGCCTTTGGAAAGAAGATCGGAGCCGCTTCGACGAATTCACTCGATTTCAAGAAGATAAAGGAGACGATAGATTGGGCAGAGGAGATCGCCAGGTATCAGAAAGAGAATGCCGATTTCACCTCGTTCCCCGCTGTGAAGAAGGACAGATATCGTGATGTCAAGACTTTTGTGAAACGAACCGCGGCGTTTTCGAGCAGGGACCGGGCGCGGGCGGTTTCCGAGATCGTCGACACCGCAAAGAAATATTCCCTTGTCAGTTACGGTTCGGTTTCCAACGGAGCCGCCGAGATATGCATCGGAAATTCATCGGGAACATTCGCCTATGCCGTCTGCGGTGATGTTTTCTGTAATATCGTGATGTCCGGGAAGAATTCAAGCGGTTATGTCCAGTCCGGCTCAAGGGATGTGAATGAGATGGATTTCAGGGCTCTGGCAGAGGCGGCGGCGAAGAAAGCCGTTATGTCTGCAGATCCCATAGAGATTGAACCCGGCAGATATACAACGATTTTTGAACCCCTCGCAGCGAGTGAATTTCTGGATTTTCTCGCATATTACGCCTTTAACGGTAAATTTTTTGAAGAGGGAAGGTCTTTTCTCACCGGGAAACTCGGTCAGAAAGTGGTCGATGAATCCATAACGATCATCGACGATCCTTTCAGAAAAACAGGTTTTGCATTTCCCTTTGACTTTGAAGGAGTTCCGAAACGCCGATATGTGCTCATTGAAAAAGGGATCGCCAAAAACGTCGTGTACGATTCCCTGACGGCTTCACGCGCCGGAAAGAAATCAACCGGCCATGCACTGTCAGCACCCAATCCTTTCGGACCCATACCGCTCAATCTCGTTATGAAAGGCGGCGCTGATTCTATTGCGAAGCTGATCAAGGATACGAAGAAGGGGATACTCGTCACCCGTTTTCATTATACCAATGTCATCGAACCGCATAAACTGACTTTTACGGGTATGACACGGGACGGCACGTTCCTGATCGAGAACGGTGAGATAACAAAGGGAATAAAGAATCTCAGATTCACCGAGAATATCGTGGATTGTCTGAATTGTATAGCCGGTTTGACAAAAAGACCCGCCCTGGTTGCTTCTGAACCGGGGTACGGTGGAAGGTTCGCCACCGGCGTGATTGTTCCGACGATAAAGGTGAAGGATTTTACTTTCACGAGTTCCACGGAATTTTAGGGTGAAACAATAAGAGGGGAGACAGAGAATATTAAATTCGGATTGATTGAATATTTAAGACTGCTTCGACCTCAACAGTGGAGTAAAAATATGTTTGTTTTCGCCGGTCTGCTCTTCAGCCGGCGGTTTTATTATACAGATAGTGTCCTCACCAGTATCTTTACTTTTCTGATCTTTTGCATTTTGAGCAGCGGGATCTATATATTGAATGATATCGTCGATTATAAAAAAGACAGGATGCATCCGATTAAATCGCAAAGGCCGATCGCCGCGGGAACGGTTAAAAGAAAATACGCTTTCATAATTTCCCTGTTTCTCGTTTTTTCGGCGCTGCTCGGTGCCTATTATGTTAATTACGCATTGCTCTACATCTGTCTTATCTATTGTGTGATGATGATTTCTTACACCTTGCTTGTCAAACAGATAGTGATACTGGATGTCCTCTTCGTCGCCGTGGGATATGTCTTACGGGCGATCGCCGGCGCCGTCGCCATCCGGGTGGAGATTTCATCCTGGCTTCTTTTATGCACTCTTTTACTCGCACTCTTCATCGTACTTTCAAAACGGCGGGCAGAACTTGTGTTGTTCAGCGGCGGTGCGGAAAAACACCGCAAGGTTTTATCCCAATACACGGTTCCGTTTTTGAATCAGATGATCGGAATCGTCACAGCCGCCTGTATTGTCTCTTACTGCCTTTATACTCTGTCGCCGGAAACGGTTTCCAAATTCAACACCCGAAATTTGATCTTCACCGTTCCTTTTGTCATTTACGGAATCTTCAGGTATCTCTATTTGATCTATGGTAAATATGAAGGCGGGATTCCGGAGAAGATCGTGCTCAAAGACATTCCTTTACAGGGTTGCCTGGTTCTCTGGGTCCTCGTATGTTTTTTTATTCTGTATAACACATAAAAAATTTTTTGATATGATCACCGCCGTAGTCTAATCGAGAAGGATGATCTTTCCGACAGCCCTTCTTACAGATGATTCTTCAGTATCAGAATATTCTCCGACGATGTAGTAGATACCTGAGCCGGCTTGTCGGTTGAGGTCGTCATCACCAGTCCAGCAAAGGGAGGTGTTTATCGGTTGGTTGAAATTCTTCAATACCCTGCCGCAGACATCATAAATTCTGAGGGATTGAAAGAGCACGGGGTCTTTGATCCTGATGGTGAGCGGTCGGTTTCTGGTTGGGTTAGGGTAGATGATTATCGTATCATTGTCGTTGTTGAGATGGAATGAATTTTCTATTTTTTTTAAAGGGATGTCCAGTTCGGTCGTTTTGTCAGAAGTCACTTCGACACCCTGGAGATATTCTGGTTCATAGCCCGGTTTTTTTATCGTGATGTTATATGAGCCGGGAGACAGGATTCTCAGAAAACGTCCGTGACAGGAGTCGCTTCTGCGCGGCGGAAGGTCGGGGTCGTAATAGCCGTCGATGATCACCTCGGCGCTGAGCGGTTCACCTGTTTCGGCGTCATAAGTGATGCCTGTCACAGCGGCGTAGTTCATCCTTTCAAGGAGATAATAGGCACCGACGAGATTCCGCTGGCATATATCATCGACCATCCAGCCCGGTTGAATGGTCGTGGTGCTCACCTCAACACAGAATGTGAATGTTCCACAGACCGCATAGAGCCAGTTTCTCGCCTTGCCGTCGAGCCCCTCACCCGGTAGTGCGGTATAATGGCCGTTTCCAGCGTCGTTGATGATCAACTTCGACATTGAATCGGCGACCGAACGGATGACCGGAAAATCAGGAGAATAACCACCGCTCCAGACCCAGGGAAAGTAGACGACTTCGCCGAGACCGGTGCGGGCTGAATGGTAGGTGTTGCAGAACACAAAACTGTGAGCCTCGCACAGAGCCTTTAACGCCTGATTCTCTTTTTCTGAAAAAGGTTTTTCCCCCCGATAGTATTCCGACGCCGGATTGTTATTACCGCCTTCAGCCCAGTGAAAATCATAATTTCTGTTCGGGTCGACGCCGTCATAATCAAGGTCGAAGATACCATTATGGTTATTGTCGTGTTTGTTCTTCCGCCAGGTTGTGTCGATACCCCTCATCACTACGGTGTGACCCTCGGGATTCAACAGGGGTACGATCCATATTTCGCGGTTGTTCACCCAGTACGTGTGCAACGAGTCGATGTTGTAATTTTCTATCAGGTCGTTGATCATATACATACAGATTTCAACGCCCAGTAATTCCTCGGCATGGTGGCAGGCGACATAGAGGACCTCTGGTTCGTCTTCGTCTTCACCGGCATTGTCTGAGATCTTCATCGCCAGGATCAGAAGGCTGTCCTGTGTGGAGTAACCGATGGTATCGAGCAACGTGATATCAGGATGGTGTTGTGCAATGGAATCGAGTTCTGCGGCGACTTCTGCCGCGGTGTGATAGCGCGGGTCAATGGCGAGTAAAAATACCAGTAAAATAAACATATTCAGTCAGAACCCTCTATTTCAAAAAGATTATCTTCTCCATTCGTTTGTAGGTCTTTGTATTATTATCTGTGGATAGAGAAAGAAGAACGAAATAAACCCCTGCGGCTACTTTTCTGCCGGCATCGTCTCTGCCGTTCCAGGTGATCCTGCCTGTCGGGTTGTTGAGGATCTTTGATTTCTCGAATGATTTCACCACTCTACCGTTTATGTCATAGATTTTTATCTGCGGCGTTGATGCATTTTCTGGTTCTGTTTCCGCAGCGAAGCTGATGGTTACTGATTTGCGGCATGGATTCGGAAAGACGGTGAGATAAAAGGAAATCTTCTTTTGGAAGGTCTGGTCTTCACTTATGCCGGTAGGTGGTATTCCGAAATATCTCATTATGGAGTCGACCAGGGCGTTCTTGGTCGATGGCGGGGTGCTGTCCACCAGGGCGCCGAGTTCAAAGGATAAGCCGATTGTTCTATGATATGCACAGACACCGGTGCCGAAACTGCTGCCTGTTTTTTGAAAAATTAAGACACCGTTTCCCTGTGCATCGATGCGGTCGATCGAGTTTGCTTCACCATTGTAATCAAATACCATTGATTGGGTGAAGGTATTGTTGCAGCCCGAGATTCTATTGAGCTGGCCAACACCGTTGGCGACCGGTGAGATTCTGAATAGCGGTGCAAAAAAGTAGCCATGATAATAATAGGGATCACCGTACCAGACATCACCGCCTTCCATATATACCTTACCGTTGAGTATGTTGAGATACCTGCTGATTTCATATGCCTGGCGGCTCGTATCTTTGACGATATAGTTGTCAGGGAAGACGCCGAGGCACACGAAGAGCGATTTATAGAGTGAAAGAAAATCATTGAGAGGCAGTTGATTCGGGGTATAGTCACCATAGAAATTGAGTGATTCGAGGATGCTTTTGATTATCGGTCCACTTGAGTGATTTAAATCAGGATCCCAGATAAGATAATCCTTCTGCCCGACATAGATTGTAAAGTTTATGGTGTCGACATATACCCCTGCTATGATTTCGATGCCCATATCTACGGGATGACCGGGTGGAGTTTCAGGAAGGGTCGTTATTATGAATGGGTCACTTTCATTTGAAGA
>DRIG01000039.1 GCA_011052815.1 candidate division WOR-3 bacterium
CAAAGTACGAAGCCCACGGACCAGGCAAGGACGGCTTTAATAAACTGTCCGGATACGCACCACTCTCCACAATTATCGTATCAAATATCGAAACATCCGTCGGCAATGAATCACGCACAAACGCCACTCCAACATTCATCCCGTCATACATACTGAAATTGTTCGGCACATTACAATCCCATAACGGTAAGACCACACGCACACTGTCGACCGCCTGACGCGCCGAATCCTCTAAATAACCCACAAACTCCGGCGCAACCACTGTATCGGAAACCATCCCCGAATCATCATATAACACGATATACTGCCAACCAATATCTCCAAACTCCAGATACTGCACCGCCTCACTCATATCCAAAGGATAGGTAATCGCCACACTGATGTTGCTGAGCAGTGAATCATTACCCGACAACACCTCAACCGTCGCCGAACCCGGCACAAAATCCACTGGATCACGACGCGGCGCCGCCGTCACTCCAACCTTTCCACTCTCAAACTTCAATACCTTGTATCCAGGCCCTAATGTGTCGTCATCCTTCACCATATTGTAATCAAACGACGTCACCGCATAATAGTACGTAAACCCATTACGCACATCCGTATCCACATACGAATGGAATATCCCGGTATCCGTCGCCAATAACGTATCATCCGGAATCGACGTCGTATCCTCAAACACAATACCGTTGAACTTGTCACAATACGCCAGCTTCTCCCAATCTCCACTCTCACCAGTCAAACTGCGCCACACCCGATAACCCTCAAAATCATACTGCTTGTAATACGGATCATATAACGGCGAAGTCGGATCCGTACCCACAACATCATAATAAGGATCCGGCTCATACTCAGGCGCACTGTTCCAGACCAAAGTCACCTGCGCATCACCCGGCACACACGTCAAGGTCGGCGGCGAAGGCGGACCCGGCAACAACCAGTTCATATCATAGATAAACTGACACGTATTGTCGACCGGCACCAGACCAGTATCAGGTCGGGCATCGGTTGAATCCCAGCGTGCAAAGATTATACCGACGAGCACTGTGGCGACTGAATCAGCCATAAGTTCAAACGGCCCGCTGCACTGTAAAAACCTCTGGTCATCAGGCTGAGGAGGAACCGTATCAAATGGTTCATAGACTCCGGTCTTGAAATTATAACCGGCAAGGGTCACATAACGTTCATTGTCTCTGTTCGGCTCAAGGTTCAGGGTAAAGCGTTTGAATGCAGTCATACCGAGCTGGGGGATTTCCGAGGGGTCGCGCCAGTCCGGAGTACCGTCGAGGTCCACATCCCATAAAGAATCCGGCAGATTATTCACATAATATGAACTGTCGCGCTCGTACTCATCAGGAATGCCATCATTATCTTTATCTTGACCTGGCTGTAAATCCCAGGGGCTCTGCAAATAATCAAAGCCTATCGTGCCTGGAAAATTGCTCCAGCCCGGCTCACTCTCGGTCTGCCATTGATAACCGAGATTGTCGACCCAGAGTGATTCACCGTCAATCACATACCACTGACCAACAATGCCCGAGATAATATCATTACCAGTCCCGGCTTCATTACCAATGTCATTATCTGTACAGACACCGAAATAGCAGTCAGTTAAATCAGCACCACTCACATTACGCAGTTCGAACTTGATAAAGATGATGTCCTGGGTCGAACTGAGGTTCCAGGCATAGACGGTCTGATAGACCACCAGACCGATCGGACGGGTATCACCCGGAATATGGGCGCTCTCATCAAGGTCATTATAGACACACCAGGAATCCTGATGCGACTTATTCTTCTGCGGTGGAACGACCGTGCTGAAACCGTTTTCTGGTGGAGGCCAGTTCGTAGGATACATAAAGATCACAGCATTGGGGTCGCTTTTAGACATATCTTCATCACCTGGTACATATTCGGTTTCAGCACCATGTGGACCATAACCGATCGTTACCAGGGTATCACCATCGACAATCGTGCCGAACCAGGTGCCCGCACCGAAGATATAGTTTTCATTACTGCCTTTGGGCCACCAGCAGCCGGCTTCCTGATTCTTGGTCTGGCCGAACTTGCCGAAATTAGAGATACACATCTCAACCTGATTTATATTGTGTATCTTAATCTCTTCATTTCGATACTGCTGGCTTGTTCCGGCTGTCCTACTGAATCCAATAATTGCAATTAGCAGTATTGGTAATAATATCTTCTTCATTTATGCCTCCTCCTCGTTAGAATCCAATACCAATACCAAATCTGACTCTAAATGGGCTATAGTAGTTTCTCGGGTCTTCATAGTAATCAGTACGCGCCGCCATATATGCCTGTTTCATCTCTACTGGATTGATTAATCCATCGTGATTATAATCGGCCTGGGGTGAATAGCGGGAGCTTGAGATCGGTAGATAGCCGAATTGACTCAGGGTCGGTTCAGGATCACCGTGGTCATCCGGCAGACCGGTCGTTACATAGACATCTCTCACCTGTTCGGTATTGAACAGATTGTAAATCATACCGCTCAATACCATATTAAATCCACCGATGCTTATCCGCCGGCTGAAGTTCCAGTCAACATTCCAGTAACCGGGCATACGGGCTGAATTCTCATCACCCAGTTTATTACCCTTTAAATCCTCAGGTGTATATGGATGGCCTGAATGATAAGAGAAGACAAATGAATTAATAAATTCCTGAAGCGGTATCAAGAAGAAGTCTTTGGGAAATTCCAGGTCGAAATTGGCGTTGACTGTATGGCGTTCATCAAAGTCAAGCCAGTAATCAATGACCGGTGGTTCAATCTGGTAATTATAATGGTCGTAATACCATTCACCTGCCCAGGCACCCGTACCTTTGGCAAACTGGAGTGTATAGGTACAGCCCAACGCCCACATATTCGACATCTGTTTCTTTATGTTGAACTCGAATCCTTTGACATTACCGTAGTCGACATTAAAGAACTGGAAATAAGGAGTGGGCAATGCCGGAACTTCTCGAATCTGCGAGAGATCATAGATATCCTTAAAATAAGCAGTAAAGCCGAATGCCACAACATCAGTAATCTGATTCTCAATACCAACTTCATACATTACGGTCTTTTGCGGCTTGATCAGGATGTTACCGATGATGGTGTTTCCACGACTCAGAGCGAGCCTGATAACCGCGGTGTCAGTCGTGCCATACATATCATCAAGCTGAGGAAGCTGGAAATAGTGTCCGTAATTAAAGCGGAACTTCATCCGTTCGGTTACTGGTAGAGAAAATCCCAGACGCGGTGAAATCTTATAAGTTGCATTTGCCTCAACCAGAGTAGAATCCAGGAAATTACCCGGGTCAACAAAGGTAAAGGCTTTGGGTTCAAAATAATCAAAGCGCACTCCAAGCCGGGCAATCAAACCCTCAAAGTCCATTTTGTCCTGGATATAACAAGCAACCTTATAAGGATCTCGATCATAATAATCCCAGAAAGGATTGGTAACCGTGGGCAGGTTGTTGTCATAATACTTAATCTGGTACTGAATAAAATCTATACCGGTCTTGAACTCGTGAACCTTGCCCACAGAATGGGTAATATCAAACCTTGCCTGATAATCATTATTATACCAGTAGCGCCAGACACGATAATCGCCATAAGTATAGAAGAGACCCTCTATACCATAAGGATTATTACGCAGCGCAGCGACATCCCGATTTGTATATTCTTCATGATACTGCATCAAACTGTCAATGAGCACGTCGCGGATCGGCAATTCACTATTAACCATATAAGGAATAAGATGTTCACAGTAGAAGCGGTAATCTTCATACCACTTACGGTCGTGCGCGGCTTCCCATTCATAATCCCGATTACCATAGGCGCGGTCAAAATGCGTGGCACCCACTTTTAATGAAGTAAGAGTCTTTGCGGTAAGCATATAATTGAATGTACCGGATAATATCCAGTTCTTGGTCCGACTCATCCAGATGTGATCAAAGTATTTAAGACTGCCGCTGCGCCAGGCGACGTACTGTTCCCGTGAATTGAAACCGGAAAGTGTAATCTTTCCTTTGGCATTGGGAAAAAGATAGGAAAAGCGCGCCTGACCGCGATAGTCCATTCTCGGCGAAGGAACCTTGTAATAGGCTTCTTCAAAGGCATCAGTGAGCATTAATTCACCGGAAAGGAAATAACGCAGTCGTTTGGAAAGTGGCAATGGCCCGCCCAACGAGAAATCATAGAGATTATATCCGTAATTGAGTTTCTCAACACCACTGAACATTTCATCCGTGAGATAACGGAACGTGCCTGAATGTTTTGGTCCGCCTTCTTTGGTCACAATATTAATGACACCGGAAAGTGCATCACCGTATTCAGCGTCAAAACCACCGCTGACCACAGTAACCTCTTCCACAGCATTGGGATTTATCCGTGCTGACTGCCAGCCGGTGTTCGGTACCTTGGTTATAATACCATCGACAAAATAGGTGATTTCATCAGCCCTGCCGCCGCGGACATGGGTACCCAGATCACTCTGAACCACACCCGCCTGAAGCGTGATCACCTGATTTATCGTGGTCACCGGCAAACGGTCCATTTCATCCGAGGTTACTGCCCGACCTGTCGAGGTTTCAGAGACAACGATCATCGGCCTTTCCGCGACCGCAGTGACTCCTTCGACCTGAATCACTGTGGGCGACAACCGGAAATTGAGCGGGGTGGTCTGGTCCGCATTCACGACCACTTTGGTGTATCTGTACTGATTATAACTTATATAAGAGGCTACAACCTGATATGTTCCGGCTGGGACATAAAGGATTGTATATTCACCATTTTCATCGGTTGCGGCACCATATTCTGTTCCCTCGATGATGACGTCGGCGCCGATCAATGGTTCGCCTGTCTCTGCATCCGTCACTCTTCCCGATATCCTACCAAATTCAGAAGCAAAGAGAAAAGCTCCTATAAAAAGTAGACAGATCAACTTTTTCATTGTGCACCTCCAACGTTGACCGGGATGAGCCATACCTGTGCCTTATAATCCTGCGGAGGCAGGACATAATAGTATGGTGCGTTTACCACTGACTCGAAGTACAGATTGGTTATGCCTGAACCGTTCACCACCAAACTTCCTGTTCCGCCGTCCAGTTCCACTCTGTTTGAACCGGCACATAATGCAAAGTACGACACCATACTGTCGACAACCGTTCCGAAACCGAGTACCACTTTCACACTCAGGGTCTCGCCGTCAGTATATTGAAGCAGCGAATCGATCGATCGGAAACGGTTCATAACATGACCGGTGTACAGGGTGTCATAGCTTGATGCAATGATTGTATCTGATGTGCCGTCACTGCGCGTCAGAATCACCTGGTCGATGGAAGGTATATCTGTACCTGCCGCAGGGAAGTTATAGATACCGTAAGATATGCGGTTCAACTGCCAGTTGCCCTCTTCATCACGGTCAAAGAATATATGGCGGTAGCCGTTACCCGTAACATTCAGTTCATCATATCCCGGCGTCGAATCAACAATCACGGTATCGAGCTGGATATCAGTGTCTCCCTGCCAGAAATAGTAACCGGTCTGGGTCTCATCATAATGCATCAGAGAGATCACTGTAAAGGTGTCATAGAGATATACCGTACATGTAGTGTCTTTGGCAAACCAGAAATCCAGAGCATTCTTCCGTT
This sequence comes from candidate division WOR-3 bacterium, assembly GCA_011052815.1. Classification (NCBI taxonomy): domain Bacteria; kingdom Pseudomonadati; phylum Caldifarciminota; species Caldifarciminota bacterium. Next base: position 5,659 of record DRIG01000039.1, read on the forward strand.
CGGTAAGCCGCAGGGCGCAGCTGTCGACATGCTGTTTCACAATGGTCGACTCCTCACGGAAATAGCTGTCAGCCACGACAAAGGAAATCGGATCAAGGGTTACAGGGATATACATCGAATCAAACATATCTTCACTGACAAGTAATGCTGAATTATCATTAAGTATGCCGTGAATTTCAGTACTGTCTTCCGGAGTACCTTCGTAGAATGATTCAGGTGGCTCATTTCCGCACGTAATAATAAACATTCCCACAATAAGCAAGAGGCTTAGAAGGTCTTTCTTCATTATTCCTCCTTTCATTATTCCTCCTTTTCAATCATTATACATACATAAATATGCACTTCTTTCCTCCGATAATATTTTGTGCATATTCTTTTTCTCTGGTCCTACATTTGCTCTTTTTTTGATTGCACCACCTCCTTTTTATCTCTATCTATAAAATTATACCAGAATTGTAAAGAATGTCAAGGGTATACAAATTATATCCTCTCTCCACCCGGCTAATTCAATTCAAATTTAAGAGGCATTGAGACCCAGACGCGCACGTATTTGTCACGCTGCTTTGCCGGCGTAAACTTCGCCGACTTCGCCGCAACAAGCGCCGCCTGGTCCAGCATCTGATTGCCGCTCGACTTCAAAATCTTCACCTCACGGATACTGCCGTCGATATCCACCAGCATCTTAACCACGGTCGTCCCTTCAATACCTGCACGCCGCGCCAATTCCGGATATTTCGGCTTGGGAATATGAACCGGCTTCGGCTTCACCTCCACTTTGTAATACGGCACGATCTCAATCTCCGGACCGGTCGGCATGGTCCGAATAATATCCTCTTTGAACTCGGTCGCCGCAATCGTCTCCACCGCCTCTTCAGCAACCTCACTCTCGGCCTCGACCGCAACCTTAGGACGCTCTACAGGCGGCGGCTCTTCAAACTTCTCGATCTGCGCTGAAATCTCCTCGACCATCGTCACAATCTCTTTCTTCAACTCATAAGGTTTGGGTGCGGTATAGGGCACAAACGAGAAGAGAAGAATGAAAATCACCAAGCTCGAAAAGAGCCCGGCGCGTAAATATACCCCGTACATCTCTTTATGGTCGCGTTTCATGTCTGCCTCTCTGTTGCAAAGGTTATCTTAAAAGCCTTGGCTTCTTTTAATTGGTCAAGAATAACGTCAACAGTACCGTAAGGAACCGCTTCATCCACATTCAGGATTGTAATCAATTCCGGATTCTCCCATATCTTATTCGCCATTATTCCGCTGATCATATTTTCACCCACGATGTTATCGTCGATATATATCTTGCTGTCGGCATCAACCCAGATATAGCTCACATTACGCCTCATGAGAATACGTTCCGTCGACCTCGCCCGGGGAAGTGAAATCTTCAGGTGGAGTGTCGTCGCTCGAAATACCGTGGTGACCATAAAAAAGAGGATAAGAAGAAAAGCGATATCTGCTGTGGATGCCGTCGGTATATCTGGCCGCTGCGTAAACCTCCGAATAATACTCTTTCTCATCATTCCTCACTTGTTGGTATGAGACTTATCTTATTCGCCCTTAATTCCCGACCGTCGTCAGTCGTCACCTTAGCCAGTTTTATCTGATCAAGAACACCTATCATATTTTTATACGGAGCTTCTTTACTCGTCCGTATCGAAACAACTAAGAGGGTGTCACGTTCAAGCAATCTTTCTTCCACAATACGTCTGATTTCGTCGTACTGGTCTGTCGGGATGTCTTTTTCTTCACCTGCTGATTTGATTCGAATCGCGCCGGCGGGATTAATCATAATCATAACAATATTTTCCTGCTTGACCTTAACAATATCTTCCTGGGTCGCCTTTTCAGGCAGAAGCATCTTCAAACCTTTATCTTTAGTGAATACTGTCGAGGTAAGGAAGAAAATAAGAATCAAAAATGCGACATCCCCCATTGAAGCGGTCGGGATTTCACTCTTCTGCTTTTTCTTCTCCCGAAGCTGCATTATTTTTTCCTTTTCGGATATTGTTCAATCAAATAATCAATCAAACCGCTCGCCGCCTCTTCCATATCTCTGGTATATCCGTCGACCTTACTGGAAAAGAGAATATGGATGATTGCGAGGGGAGTGGCGATTATCAAACCCCATTTTGTCGTAATCAAAGCAGTGGAAATACCGCTCGCCACGATCGTCGGTTCCACCTCACCCGCCATTGCGATGGCGGCAAAAGCAGTAATCATTCCCATAACTGTTCCCAAGAAACCGAGAAAAGGTGAAACTGTGGTAAGTCCGCTGAGCAGTGCCATCCCGCGGTCAAGAAAAGCCAGTTCTATGGCAGCGCTGCGGGCGACCATCTCTTCCATGGCATCTTTTCCCTGATGCGCCTTTTCCAGCACCGCGCGTAAAATTTTGGCAACCGGTGCAGCAGTTTGATCACACAGGGCGATACCTGCATCAATCCCCTGTGAATCCACTGTTGAAGTCAGCTTCTCCAAAAAAGTCCTTGGATTCAGTCTTGCTTTTATAAAAAGACTGAAAAGTCTCTCCAATATCAACCCAATCCCAATAACTGCACAAACGAGCAAAAACCACATCACAAAACCACCGCCGCCTTCGGCACCAAGTTGAAATTCCCGTATCATATACTTCCTCCTTTCATTCTTTTATTATATATATCAACCACATAAAGTCAAGATATTTCAACATTATATTAAAAATTTCAGTCCTGTCAACCGCAAAATTACACGATTATTTCGAGCTCGCTGAATAGTAAAGAATCCCTCCTATAAGTGAGAATACACCGGACCCCAGCAGGAGAAAACTTTCAATCCGCGATAAACTGAGGGATCCTATTATTAAATCAAATAGATCCGCCGGTCCGGCAGTACCGAGCAGAGGAAAATAGAAAAGCATCCGATATATATGGAATACCGCCAGGACAAGCAAAAAGAGACTGCCGATAATCGGAAATATCCATATCCCTTTTCCCTTGATCAGAACCAACAATCTTTTTATTATCAATCCATATATAATCAAAGAAACAATCGTCAGCAATATTGCTATAATAAATAATATCTCTGCAGGAATATCAGCTCTCATATCATCCTCCTTTTGTCACACCGTAGAATCGTAGATTGGCTATCAACGAAAGGATTCCGGAGATAAAGAATAATCCGTAAGCAAGGTAATTTGTACCACCTTTCGGCAGCATCATCTTGCCGCCCAGTCCGCAGTAAAAAAGTTGAATAAGAGCAAAGAGAAGAATGCCTGTGGGTGCGAAAATCATAAACTGCCAATTGGTCCTCTCTCCGAGGACGATCTCATAACGTCGTGCGATTATCCCCAGCACGATGAACGCAAGCCACAAGAGAACCGCACCGAGGACAAGAAGATAATTGGGAATCACGGCAAGCGCCTGATACTTTGCCGGCTCAATCCCAAACGGCGCCGTTACCAAAAAGTAATTAATCATAACACCTCCCTTTTTTCATTTGAGGATCTCCAACAATTTATTCGTCATCTCTCTTCCTTTTGACGGACCAATAATCATGCCAGCGGCTTTACCGAGAGCGAAAATAAGACGGCGGGCATCATCATCATAAAATTCATCAACGTCGATGCGTTGAGCTTTAAGTTGATTTTTATAGATACGTTCTGTAAAATCACCCAAGTAATCCTTTAAAATTTCTTTCATCTGGTCCAGAAAACCGGGTTCCAACTTCACTTTCGGCTTTTCCCGTGGAGCTGCAGCACCTTCTCCTGCGGCACCCGCCGCTTCTTTCAGTTTTCCAAGAAGTTCCCGGATTTCTTCTATATTATGTTCTTTCGGTGCGCTGAACAAACTTCCGACAATCCGTTCGTCCTGAAGTTCCATAACAAGACCCTTCTCTTCGCCGATCATCTCTATTGTATCAATCTTCACATCACCCACTGCTCCGATTGTTTCGAAGATGATCGTCGCCATCTGGGCGATCTCTTTTTTCAAAGACTCTCCGCTCTGAGTGATATCAAGATTTCCTGATTTTTCAACGATGAAAGGAGTCGGCAGACCTTTCTCTTCGTAATTATTCAGAAACTCTTCAACCATATCACCTCATCCTCTCTATAACGGCTTGAACCTTTGCCCTTGCCTGGGATGATCCCATCTCTTCAACCGCCTTTTTCACCAGGAAATCTATGATGGAGCGAAGGGCCTGTACAAAATCATCTTCTTTATCTTCCGGCGGCTGATCCTTAAATATCAATTCATTACCGACAACACCGATATAAGGAACAATGTCTCCTCCCAGAATACCGAGCCCTTGATTCAGTAATTCAAACCAGTGGCCTTTCTGCTCCGCACCACCGAATTCATCAACCAGAAGATTAATCTGTTTCACCTTTGAGCTGATACTTCGGGGTAATTCAATCTTCCGTTCTTCTGCGGGTTTTTCCTCTATCTTCTCTTCGACCTTTTCTTCTACCTTCTCTTCAACCTCCTCTGCCTTTTCCTCCACTGCTTCTGGAATCTCTTCTTCTGGTACCTCCTTGACCTCCTCTTCTGGCTTCTCCTCAATCTCTTCTTCAGGCTTTTCTTCCTCTGCAAGTTTCTCTTCCACGGCTTCTTCTGCCGGTCGTTCTTCACCGGCAAGGGCAGCATTGATCCGTTCGATTATATCTTTTGTTTCGGTCTCCCTTTCAACCTCGATGCCTAAATATTTTGAACCATGGGGAAATACTACAAGCCGATATGAACCATAGCATAGAGAAAGATAATCAATATCTCCCATTGAAAGGCTGTCTCTGATTACCTCTGCTGCAGACGAGAAAAAAGCCGCAAGGTCGCCCACGGGTACAGAGGACGCTCCCTTAACCTCTTCAATAGAGCCGTCTTCGGCTTTGATCACTGCATAGCCGATAATTCCTGCTAATCTATCTAATTCCTCCATAACCTTTCTTATTCACTAATCTTCTTTTCAAAAGCCTGCCATTTCTTTTTGAAAAGAAGTTTTCCGTACAGTTTCGGACCGCGGCTTTTTATATATTCTTTAAACTCCTTAATCGATTCTTCGACCTCGTCATACGTCAACTCAGCGATCGGTTCGATCTCAAAAGTTTCCTCATTGATATCCAGGGCGTCGATAATCTTTTTGTTTCCCCATTCCTTCAATAAAAGCAGACCGTTTTCGCCGAAATCTTCAAATAATTTCTTCAGAAAATCTATAAGCCTCGTCATCACCCGCTGAGCTTCTTCCGGATCATAAATCAACCCCTGGTCTTTCAACCACGTTATTGTCTTGGTCGCTTCATAACCGCCTATCTTTGACTCGGCGATTACATCCCCCAGTCTTCTCTTTCCGTCAATAAGCGCAAGTATCTGCCAATCAGCCCTTCGCAACGCCACCGCGGATTCCAGGTCCCGGGTTGATTTTGCAAGAACCGTATCCATCGGCGGCAGCTTTTTCTTTATCTCCTGGAATTCAATTCGTCGTTTTTCAATATTCTCAGTAAGTTTACCGAAATCTTCGGAAATGGTCTGCTCCGGTGCTTCGACACCCGGTTCAAAAGAAGCGGTTTCCAGTTCAATAAAAGAAAGATTGAGCAGCGCCTCAATTCCTGTTTCCACCCCGTCCGCCGCATGAACAACAAAACCTTCCTTTATATATATCTCACCGGTAATTCCTCCACTAACCTTAAGAACCCCTGATTTCTTTACCCTTGCGAGAAACTGCAAAACATCACCAAGGGTGAATTCCTTAAGACTGATTTCAAAACCGGTCATTATATCAATCTCAACCAGTTATGTAATAAAAAGTATAACCTGCCGATCAATAAGGAAATACGTGCCATAATAGTATATCCGAATGAAGCACCGAACGAAACCATCATAAACCAGATACCTATCTTCGCCGCTCCTCCCAGTACACCTTTGTGCTCTTTTGAAAAATAGAAATAGATCAGGGTGAATATCACACCCAAAATTATTAAAAGATTGGAAATAAACTGAAACGGCGATACGCCGGCCAGCGGTAAAAACGTCGCCTGGAGCTGGGGTAAAATATCACCCTGGACAATCTGCAGGACAAAGAGCGCCATTGAAACCCCCATTGTAAAGGTCAAAGGAATTCTCACGAGCCAGTTGATCTTCGGAAAGAGAGGTGCGAACATCATAAATCCCACGATGATCGGGATTATATACCACAGGTTTCCCTGTCTGACGAGCGGTTCAAAAAGGTTCGGCCAGGCGAAGTTCGACCAGAGCACAACCGCCCAGTAACCTGCAGAGACGCCCACAAAGATATGTTCCGCTACTTTATAAAAGGGATTGTCTTTATAAAGGAACGAATATATCGCCAATGTCAAAAGAGCGGCAATCCACACACCAATCGTTTCAAGCATTATTTCTTTCTCCGTTCATAAATAAGGATGATATTACCGATGATGATGAAGATTACGATAAGTACATGAACGATCGACTGGGAATCCATTCCTGCGGTAGCCCTTCCTTTTCTCTTCACTAATGTTTCATATTCGGCGGCACCCTTCAAACCACCCAGGAGTCCGGTCAGCTGTCCTGAGGCGAGATACTGATATTGGCGCGGCGCGGAAATCGCGGTGGTCGCACCGCAGATCGTGGTACCGAAACGGGCGTTGAAATAGATAATCCAGTGGAGGATTCCCGGATCACCGGCCGAGAAGGTCATTACAACACTTATATCACCCGCCGACTTTACGGCTTTGCCGAGTGGAAACGAATCTATCGGCACTCCGGCGTAATCAGTCGCTACAACATCGGCGACATTTCTTCCCAGGGAAAGAAGCATAACCGCTCCTCCGGGTTTATAACCAACGTTTATATAATCCACGCCATAGACCTTATTATATTTGGGCGCAAGTTCCTCGAAAACGATATTGCCCAGAGGAATCCCTGCGGGCCACAGCCCCATCATATAAACTCTCAGATTTTTTCGGAAGCAGTGGTCAATAAAAGCAAGGGTGGCGGGAAACAATTCTGCTTCACTGCCCGGGTCATAATCAACCGAAACCACGACGATCGAACCCTCGGGTAACGCTTCAATCGTATCATAAACGGACTTCACCGGCTGCGTAATATCCACTGGCAGACCGATAGGAAAGAGCAAAGGAATGATGGCGGCGAGACCGACCAGCAGAAAGATAATTCTTCGATCGACCTTTGCAATCCGTTCCAGAATATTCATCTCTCTTCCCTATTCTCTTCCAAAAACCTTCTCATTCTTTTCCGCCTCCCATATAACTGCGTTCAATCCCGAGCAATACCCTCAAAGCCATTGAAATCAAACCGAGATCTATTCCGAAGATAATTCCTCTTTTGGCAGCGGTGTTCGGCACCTGCATCAACCATTCGACCAGATCAGGGAATCCATGCCAGATCCAGTAACCGACCGGCACCCTGCCGATCATCACCAGCACTGCGGCGATAAGCAAAAGCGTCGCCTCGGGATTCCTCGCCCTGAAGGCACGAAACGCCGCGGATGCGACAAAAAAGGCAAGAAGCGAAAACATTGTGGCGCTGAGTGGAATCTGAAAATTTCTGAAGAGGTACTGAAACATACCTCCATCCGTACCGCCGATGAAACCGGCGGCCATCATTATAAATAAAAAAGTCAATAGAATGATACTGTACTGCCAGTCCCTCAATCGCCGCTGAATTTTGGAAATGTTGATCTTTATGATATTAAAAACTCCGATAAAAACAAAGAAAGCGATGACGCCGAGATACCAGTTCTGCAGGGTCTGTGAAGCGTCCTGAAACCATCTCAACGGTATAAAGAATGCGATGAGCATAAAAAAGCCGCAGCCGAAAACAATGATTAAAGGCAATGTCCTTTTCATTATTGCACCGTTGTAAATAAATTAGTAAATACGTCTGTTCCGAAGAGACGTGTGATAACACCTGCTATGATAACAAGAATAAAAATCAACTTTCCGAGATCCTGTCCTTTCAACGACCCGAGTTGCACCGGTTCCTGGGACAGATAAGCACTTGCCGCATACAGTTCTTCACCCAGAAGGGTATAATCACAAGCGGCGACAAAAAACGGAAGCTGGTCAGGCATCGCTGTTCCGGCGATCTGAATCGCTCCGGTGGAATGACCGGTTTCCGCCAGAATCAATGATTCGGCATAGAACGTCCCCAGATAAAAGTTGGTTGCGGGTTTCTCCCTGAGCATGATTCCGTCAACCGCGGAAACATAGCCGAACTGGTCGTCGGTGAGGTATCTGATATTATCGGCGTTAAACCAATCAGGTCTCCCCACCTTTGTAGCGGCTTCCTTTACAACCTGCTGAGCCATGGTCATCGCCATCGCCTTGCTTGTCGGTACATACAGAGGTGTTCCGTACTCCGCGGTCTTTTCCGCAACCTTGGAAAGGATACTCATCGAAGCGATGGTTTGAGGATCGTCGATGTCCATTATACCCGGTACATATAATACGGGTTTTCCCATTTCGGTTGCACGGCCGATCGCTTCTTCGGCGGCGGTCAACGCCGGAATCCTCCGTATATATAATTTCTCCCGACGCGCACGCGCAATATAAATAAGGACAGCCGCAAAAAGAACAACGATCGTTATTAAGATATTGATACGGCCGGTATTAAAAAACTGAGCAGAAGCCTTTACCGGCCCGGCGTTATTCGAAAAGAGATTCTCGTCACCGGTCTTCACCTCAACTTTGTAGTAGTACTCTTTTCCTCTTTCTATATTGGTGTCCACATATTGTGATGCATCAGCACCCAGCACCTGAATTACTTCATAATTCTCAGTCGGTTCAAGGCTTCTTAATAATATGAGGGAATCGAATTTGAGTTCACTCTGCCACTGTATGGTAATACTCGAACCATCATCATTGGGTGTATCATAAGCTTCAATATTTATCCCCTGAGCCAGCAATAATATCAGTAAGACCATATTGAATAATAATATACAAATTGCCCGAAATGTCAAGTCAAAACTTCACCCCTCCCCTCACCCTCTACCCTTCGCCCTCCGCCCTATGCCCTCCGCCCTTAACCCCTTCTCCGTTTCTCCCGCTCTCCGTTTCTCCCTGTCATTCTGAGCGAAGCGAAGAATCTCCCTTTTTTCCAGCGCAGCTCCATTCCATGCACGAAGTGCATCCCTTCCAGCGCAGCTCCCTTCCAGCACCGCTCCCAATCCCCCTATGCCCTCCGCCCTTCGCCCTTTGCTCTATCCTTGACATCAGGGTGAATTTTGCTAAACTATAAAAAATTCTTTTTGCGGTGTGATCATACCTTTTTTTATAAGGAGGTCGAATGGAATATTTTTTAAATGACAGGGAAATGGAATTAAAGATGAAGGCACGGGAAGTCGCCGAAAAACTTGTTCTGCCGGTGCGTGACAAATTCGATGAAACGGCTGAGTTTCCAATGGAACTGGTAAAGGAAATGGGAAAACAGGGGTTGTTGAAAATCTTTATCCCTGAAGAATACGGCGGCACAGGTGCAAGAATAATCGATATGTGTATCGCAGTGGAAGAGATTGCACGCGTCTGTGCGGGTATTGCCACGGCATACGCAGTGGGCGCACTTGGAAGCGGTCCGATTGTCCTCTTTGCGAGTGAAGAACAGAAGAAAAAATATCTTCCAGGTATTGCAACCGGAGAATTACTCTGCGCATTTGGCCTTACTGAAGCCCAAGCCGGCAGTGATGCCGCAAACATCCAGACGACTGCGCGCAAAGAGGGTGATTACTACATTCTCAACGGTGTAAAACAATTTATTTCAAATGCAAGTTTTTCCGATGTCTATACGGTTCTGGCATCCACGGACAAATCCCGCGGTGCCCGCGGTATCTCGGCATTCATTGTCGAAAAAGACTTCCCGGGATTTTCTTACGGTAAAAAAGAGAACAAACTCGGAATTCGGGCGTCGGTAACCACTGAACTTGTCTTTGAAGACTGCCGTGTACCGAAAGAAAATCTAATGGGGAAAGAGGGGCTTGGATTCATCTATACGATGAGAAATTTTGATCGGGCGAGACCCGGTGTGGGTGCAATCGCCCTCGGAATCGCTCAGGGTGCATATGAAGAGGTCTTGGACTTCGCCTATGAACACAACCTCTTGAATAATCAGTATGTCCAGAAAAAAATAGCTGATATGGCGACCGAGATAGAAGCAGGAAGATCTTTACTATACGCAACCGCAAGAATGATTGACGCCGGGATTAAAGGATATTCAAAAGAATCTTCTTTTGCAAAATTATATCCCTCTGACCTGGCGGTGAAAACAACCATTGAAGCGATTAAACTGATGGGTCCTTATGGAGTCATGAAAGAGTATCATATGGAAAAAAGGTTGCGAGACGCCAAAATTACACAGATCTACGAAGGGACAAATGAAATTCAGCGCAGTGTCATCGCCCTGGAACTAACCCGGGAAACAGGTAAAAAGGCAAGAGAAAAGGAGGCAAAATGAAACTGGATCAAGAATGCATTTTGTTACAGAACGAACTACGGAAATTCAGCCAGCAGGTTCTTGCAGAAAAGGTCGATGAACTCGACAAAGCCGCTGCTTTTCCTTCGGACATAATAAAACAGCTTGCTGAAATGGGTATCCTCGGGGCAATTATCCCTGAGGAGATGGACGGTGCGGCGCTGAATTTAATCGGCTTGGTGGTCTCTCTCGAGGAATTGAGCAAGGTCTGCGCATCCACCGCAACAATAGTTGCAACCCACAATGCATTCTTCACCTTTCCGATATTGAAGTTCGGCACCGATGATATGAGAAAGAAATATTTACCTCTGGCTGCGACCGGAGAAATCATCGGCGGCTATGGACTCCCTGACACGAATGAAGTGGCTGTAACAAAACAGAATGATACCTTTACAATGAACGGAAAAACCCTGTTCCTGCTCAACGGTGAAGCAGCCGGCCCTTTTATCACTGCCGTCGATACGGATAAAGAAGAGACTCAACGGTTCGTGGTATTGATTGAACAGAACAAAGAATCCGTAGTCTGTACAAAAAATAATTCTGTACTGGGATTAAAAGCCGCGGGTATTGCTAAAGCAACCTACAGTGATCTTCCACTCACTCCGGATATAATCATCGGAGGGAAAGAGAAAGGCGCTGAAATCCTCCAGGCTACTCTGGACTTTGCCAACGTATGCCTTGCTGCTGTCGCCTTGGGAATTGCACAAGCCGCCGCCCGGGAAGCACTCAAGTATGCGCGGGAGCGGGTTCAATTTGATCAACCGATAATCAACTTCGGGATGATAAGGGAAAAGATCGCCGACATGAACACCAGGATAGAAGCCGCCCGCTCTCTTGTCTACGATGCGGCATTACAATATGACGAAGGCAAAAAATATACGAGAAGCGCCGCAATGGCGAAGTACTTCACCGGTGAAGCCGCCGTTGACATCACCACCCAGGCGATTCAGGTCTTCGGCGGATACGGTTATATGAAGGACTATCCTGTGGAGCGCTATTTCCGCGACGCCCAGGTGATAAACGTACTGGGAAGCACTCCGATTCAGGGAAAGGAAGTGACGGCGAAAGAAACGATTGGATAGTATTCAGAAGGCGTCTTCAATATAATTATACTTGATCTTCCCCTGCTCTTCGTTGATCGCCAGCACGTCGAAATGTATTTCACTGTCTACAGGTAAACACCGCTGTTTCAACCACAACATTGCGGTTGTTCTTATCTTCTGCTGTTTTCTGCGTACCACCGACTCCTGGGGAAGACCGTATTCCGTACCTGTTCTGAATTTCACTTCAATAAACCTGAAGGCTTTTTCTTTACGTGCGATGAGATCGATTTCGCCAAAGCGGCAACGGAAATTATGAGCCACGATAATAAAACCTCTGCTGGTCAAATACTCCCTTGCCAATCGCTCTCCTTTTCTGCCGAGTTCTGTTTTATTATATCTCATAACAAACGAAATGACTTACGGTGGATAGGAGAAGGGCCGTATTTTTTTATACATATACGATGTAATTTCGTCGGGTAACCTTTGTGTTTATGAAAATGGTATCGGGGGTATTTTCGGTGATACTCCGTCATTATCGTATCTCTTTTCACCTTTGCAAGAATTGAAGCGGCGGCGATTGAAATACTCAGTGTATCCCCCTTTATCAAAGCTATCTGTTTTATGGAAAGTCCCTCAATGTTTACGGCGTCGACCAGAACGACTTCAGGAGTGAGGGCTAAATTCTCCACGGCGTACTTCATTGCACGCTTTGTCGCATTCAAAATATTTATCTCATCAATCACATCAGGGCCGACTATTCCGAAGCAGTAAGAAAGCGCCGATTGAGTGATTATGTTGTAAAGTCTTGCCCGCCTGTGCGGTGTAAGTTTTTTGGAATCGTCAATCTGGGGATGGTAAAAATTTCTTGGAAGTATTACTGCAGATGCGACGACAGGACCTGCCAGCGGTCCTCTGCCGGCTTCATCAACACCGGCAAGAAGACTATGTCTTTTCCACAGATTTCTGTCCAGAAACGCCTTCACCCGTTTTTTCCTCTTTCTTCACTTCGTCGGGCGCGGCTTTCTTCTCTTCCGTGGATTTTACCTCCTGTTGACTCTCGACTGACGACGCTATTTCTTCAGCAACAGGCTCTTTTTCCTCCCCTGTTTCATCGGTCTTCCTGGTCAGACGCGTCGCCTCTTTGATCTTCATCTTCCTGCCCCGCCGTTTTCTCAAATAGCCCAGTTTAGCCCGCCGTACTTTTCCTTTCTTCTTAATCTCAATCTTTGTAATCATCGGCGAGTGGAGTGGAAAAATCCGTTCAATACCGATTCCGGCAGAGATTTTTCTCACCGTGAATGTTCTGCTGAGCGCTTTTCCCCTCATCTGAATAACAACCCCCTGGAATGGTGTAATACGTTCTTTATCACCTTCTTTGATCTTCGTATAAACCTTCACCAAATCCCCGGGTTTAATATCAGGAATTCCTGCCATTGAGAACCTCCAACAAAATTTCCAGATCTTTTTTTGAGAATATCTTCTTTTCAAACAGTTCAGGCCTTTGATTCAGTGTCTGCCGTAATGCAGCCCTTTTCCGCCAGGCGGCGATCAAATTATGATTACCGCTTCTTAATACCGGTGGAACTCTGAATTTTTTATAGACCTCTGGCCTGGTATAAATCGGTGCTTCCAGCAAACCACTCTCAAAAGAATCCGTATCGGCTGAATCTTGATTTCCCAGAACATCGGGCAATAATCTTGTCACCGCCTCAACGAGCACCAATGAACCGATTTCACCGCCGGAAAGTATATAGTCCCCGATTGATAACTGGAGAGGATGAAACATATCGTTTATCCTTTCATCGATTCCTTTATACCTGCCGCATATAATAATAATGTGGGAATTTTCCGCCAAGTTTCCCACAATTTCCTGATTCAACCTTACGCCTTTCGGTGTAAGGTTTATCAGCACTGAATGACGGCTTTTAACCGAAGCGATCGCTTTAGCTAATGGTTCAACCTTCATAACCATACCCGCTCCACCGCCGAACTGGTAATCATCCACTACTCCATCTTCTGTAAAATCTCTCGGGTTGGTGATTCTGATCTCAACAATATTCTTTTCCCGGGCTATCCGTAAGATACCGCACGAAAGAGGACTTTCAAAAAATTCAGGAAAGAGTGAAATGATGTCTATCTTCATAACATCTCTTTGAAAATATTACCCTTCGAACCTATCATTGCACGGATGATTCAGATTAAGACCGTCTTAAAGATGGATACCGGAAAAAAGATGAAAAAGGCAAGAGATGTCAAATCTCATTATTCAATTATCTCTAATACCGTGCGTTTTCCTTGTTTCATTGCCGCAGCGGTAATGATCGTCCTGATCGCTTTTGCTGTTCTACCTTCCTTACCAATCACTTTACCCAGATCGCCTTCACCGACTCTAAGTTCATATATAATGCTCTTTTCACCAGCTATTTCTTTTACGTCGACTTTATCTGGATTGTCAACTAATGCTTTTACGATATACTGAATAAGCTCTTTCATTGTTAACCTCCTTCTTTAGCGATTAATTTAGCCACAGTATTGGTAGGCTGAGCTCCTTTGGAAATCCAATACTCGATGCGATCCCTGTTGAGTTTTAATTCTTTACTTCTGGGATCGTAATGGCCCACTTTTTCTATGTAATTACCATCTCTTGCCTTTTTCGAATCTATCACGACAATTCTATAAAAAGGAACCTTTTTTCTGCCGATTCTCGTTAATCTAATTTTCACCATAGCTTATCATTATATACATTTTTTAAAATTTGTCAATAATTAATTTCAAATAAAAATCCAGGGTATTAAGTCGGAGTTTTCTTTGAAAGGAGGTGATCCAGCCGCACGTTCCCGTACGGCTACCTTGTTACGACTTAGCCCCAGTCATCCACCCTACCTTGGGCCCTCTAAAGAGAGACTTCAGGTATTGTGGACTTCCATGGCTTGACGGGCGGTGTGTACAAGACCCGAGAACGTATTCACCGCAGCATGCTGATCTGCGATTACTAGCGATTCCGCCTTCATGAGGGCAAATTGCAGCCCTCAATCCGAACCATGCCCATCTTTAAAGGATTTGCTCCACCTTACGGTATTGCTTCCCATTGTAATGGGCACTGTAGGACGTGTGTAGCCCTGGACATAAAGACCATGATGACTTGACATCATCCCCACCTTCCTCCACATTATCTGCGGCAGTCCCCTTAGAGTGCCTTCATCCGAAGACAAACTGGCAACTAAGGGAAGGGGTTGCGCTCGTTGCAGGACTTAACCTAACACCTCACGGCACGAGCTGACGACAGCCATGCAGCACCTGTACTAGCTCCCTGCCAGAGGCAGGGTCCCTCGCCTTTCGGTTCAGTACCACTAGCATGTCAAGCCCAGGTAAGGTTCTTCGCGTTGCCTCGAATTAAACCACATCCTCCACCGCTTGTGCGGGTCCCCGTCAATTCCTTTGAGTTTCACCCTTGCGAGCATACTCCCCAGGCGGTACACTTAACAGGTTACCTACGGCACGCACTGTACAGCGCATGCCAAGTGTACATCGTTTACGGCTGGGACTACCGGGGTATCTAATCCCGTTCGCTCCCCCAGCTTTCGTGTTTCAGTGTCAGGACCGAATAATCATAACCCGAAGATTAAAATTATTCGGCTCCTCATACGAGGAACACGCTAGAGAGCCGCCTTCGCCATCGGCATTCCTCGCGATATCCACGCATTCTACCGCTACACCGCGAGTTCCACTCTCCCCTCATGTCCTCAATCCCGATAGTTTCAGATGCAGTTCAACAGTTAAGCTGTTGGATTTCACACCTGACCCATCAGGACACCTACACACCCTTTACGCCCAGTGATTCCGGACAACGCTTGCCTCCTCCGTATTACCGCGGCTGCTGGCACGGAGTTAGCCGAGGCTTCCTCGAGGGGTACCGTCATTATCGTCCCCCTCAACAGAGGTTTACATCCCGAAGGACTTCATCCCTCACGCGGCGTCGCTGGGTCAGACTTGCGCCCATTGCCCAAATTTCTAGACTGCTGCCTCCCGTAGGAGTTGGGACCGTGTCTCAGTTCCCATGTGGGGGGTCATGCTCTCACACCCCCTAGCCGTCATCGCCTTGGTGAGCCGTTACCTCACCAACAAGCTGATAGCACAAAGGACTATCTCAGAGCGACCGAAGCCTTTCATCCTGATACTTGTGTATCAGGATTATATGGAGAATTAGCCCCGATTTCTCGGGGTTATGCTCCACTCCGAGGCAAGTTCCCTTTGTATTACTCACCCGTTCGCCACTCGCCAGCACCACCCGAAGGCGGTCTGCTGCCGTTCGACTTGCATGTCTAAGACACGCCGCCAGCGTTAGTCCTGAGCCAGGATCAAACCCTCCAAAAGTAACTTTGTTACTTGGATTGTAAGGCATTAAATTTCTTTAATGCCTGGACCTAATACCCTGGACAAATTTTAAAGGGAATATAAATTGTCAAAGATCGATAACCTCATTTTGAAGCATCTATATTATAATTAAAATATGAAAGTTGTCAAGGGGTAACTTTACTGGAAGATATTATTCATTATAACCGACTTTTCTTAGAGGAATAGCGAGAATAACATATATCAATAAATAGCTAAAGCACGCAACAATCAACAAAGAGTTGAACCCATATAATTTTGCCAAAATCATTGACAATGCACTACCGCAAACTGACATAAATCCATTTACCCCCCAGATTAATCCAATATCTCTTTTGCACTTTATCATTTTTTTACGTAATAACAAAGGGAAAGGAATCCCCAAAAGGATCCCAACAGGAATAATTATTAAAAAAGAAATAAAGACCTTTAGCCAATTTTCAAGAGCAAATACAATCAATAAAAAGCGTCCGAGGAAAAAGAAAAAGACGCAAAGTATAAAAGATATCAAGAAAATAACAAACTTCATCGAACTGATTTTTTCAATTTTATTCTGACTCAGAAATCCACCAATTCCACATCCCAGAAGTAAACCAAAGAGCACCACGGAGAAAGCCATAATTGGATAGCCAAGGAAAAAAATGAACTTTTGCATCAGTGCGAGTTCCACTAACATAAAGCCGAAACCTAATAACATAAAATTAGGTGCCACTTTAACGGTATTTTCATTTCGACTAAAAAACAACAGCACGCCAGCCATTCCCATAGCAATAACACATAAAAGGTAAAGAAACAAGGGAGGATGCGGAAACAGATTGTAGAAAAAAGGTCTTTCATCCGTCGTTATACTGATATCAATATCAAAGTGTTGCCGCATATGCTCAATATAATTTGTTAACTCAACATACGAACTAAATGGTATCGGTATATTTTCTTCAACCAAGAATGGTAAATATTCAAGCATAAGATTGTTGTCTTCTGTGAAACTTTGGATTTTCTCGATCTCTTCAATATGGAAACTACTCTTTTTTAGAAGAAATAAATACTTGTACGGTGAGCTTTCAAGAAAATTTGCCACAATAACAAAATGATATTTCGCATCTTTAATACCTATTCCAATCTTCTTGAGTGCGTAAATGGCGTTTATCACCGTTTTTAGCAGGAAGTACCGGGTCTCACAGATAATGGCTACATATCCATCAGGTTCTAAATGGTGCAGATAATCGTAATAAGCTTCAGTAGTGTGAAGATAGCTCTCAAAAAATGGCTGGCCCAATTTGTTGGTAGTGTTTGTAAAACTAAGGCTTAAATAAATCAAATCATACTTTCTATTGGTTCGTTTGAGATAATTACGCCCCTCTGAAATAACAAAATTCAGATTCTCTAATGACATTAAATTACCGTTAAAATCAGCATAATCCATCAGGAGAGTGGGAATACTTTTGTTGATTTCAACCGCATCGATAGTCTTCATTTCTGCCAGTCTTGCAAGGATAATATCTAAACCTCCACCTGGTCCAATACTTAGAATACTTCCTTTTGTAGTAGAAATAAATGGTAGATAATTTAAACTTTTTTTAAGCCAGCGAACAGTTTTTAATTGTGTATCAGTCTGGAACATTATGGCTGGCGCTCCTCCATCAACAAATATACCTCGTGTGTGAGGTGAAGAAGGATTATAAATAACATCCGTTCTGAAAGAGGAATTCCAGTATGTTCGTTCAATAAAACTTTCACTCTTTTTCAAAAAATCAACCAGAGGTTTTGTTGCCTTCATTGTGGGGATTTCCCTATATGAGATATCAACTATTTTATATTTTATATTTACCATTAAAATACCACTAAATAATACAGCAGTAAAAAAATAAAATTTTTTATTATAAACAATTCCAGTAATAGAAAGAAATAAAATTGAAAAAAGGAACATAAGATTAATTGGTGGAAAGATTGCCAACAATAAAATTATACTCAATACTCCAATACAGGCTCCCAACAGATCAAAGAAGTAAATAAATCCACTGTGTGCTTGGTGGGATTTAAAAAATGAGCTGATGAGGAAGCCGGAGAATATAAAAACCGGTAAAAATAATACAGAAAGTAACACAGGATGGAGAAAAAAAATCTTTATAAAAAACGGAACAATGACTGACAAGGAAAATGATACTCCATAAACGTAAAGTATTAACTGAATATATTTTTCGTTATCTTCAATTAACGAGGCGAACAAACCTCCCAAGCCTAAACCGAGCATTGCAATTGCAACTGAAAGAAAAACAAAATAATACGCAAAAATGAGGGAAAAAATTCTTACTATCGCTATTTCGAATCCCAGACTACAAAATGAGATTATGAATACCGATATATATACTTTGTTGTTTAAAATATTTTTATTTTCCAACATCAGGTAATTATTATAACTAAAATATAAACATCGTCAACTCGATAATACTATTGTTGTTGTGTATATAGATATAATAAATAATACGGGAGGATGTCCATCCTCCCGTATTATTCGTTTCCCTTAATCGGCTGGTGGTGGAGTAGTTCGTGTGCAGTAAAAATCATGAACGCCACAGCTTATATGTGGTTCCCAGTAAAATCGCTTCCAGCCAGAATAACGATATTGCCCATTCTCATAGGTGACTGCATATGCTTTCCAATTACCTTGAGTAAGACCTGTTTGACAGTATATACGATACGTACTGAAAGTCGCGTCATAGTTATAGCCTGCAATTCCAGGTCCCCCGACTTTACACACGACGATGTTATACAACAAATTCCCCGCAGGAGTACTGTCACTTGCATAAACCGTCCCGTTAAGCCCACAGGCTGCACGATCGTCAGAAAAAGAAGTTGTAGCGAATAGAAGAAAAACAAGAATGATCGCTGACCATTTTAGCATATTTCACCTCCTGACTTTTTCCTTCTAAGATTATTGTCTCATCCTGAATTCCGGCCCCCGTGATTCCACTAATTGATTTTCCCCAGGACCCACTTTTCCACGAGCCTCACCTCTGGTGAAGGCGGGGTCAGGACCGAATCCACAGCCTCTTCCGCTCCAAATGCATATAGTGAAGTTCGCTCTACTTAAATTACTATGCAAAATCCGTGCCAGCTGAGAAATGCTTGAAATTACAGGACTTCTTTAAAAACCGCGAAATTTTTCAGGTTAAAAAGTGTGACATTTTGTCGCACTTTTTGAGGTATCGGCAAAACGTTGTCAGACAAGCGTTTGCTGAAGGGGGAGTGCGACATTTTGTCACACTTTTTTGAGGTGTCACACTTTTTTACAATATCTCCCGAAATTACGGGAGATTTAATCTTCAGGAGCTGTCGCACTTAAGGAATAAATCAAGGGAAAATGTAAAATAAACAGATTTTGGTTTACCTTACGATTTCATTTTTAACTTAGATCGTGCTGCCGGAAATAAAGTCTTTGTCAACAATACCGCCGGGATTAACTATGCAGTTCTTACCGATTGTCTTTCCGGCGTAGATAACCGCATTCTTTCCGATCACCGTGATCCCGGTATTCAGGTGCCCGGGATATCTTCGATTCGCGGAATTCCGTCCCTGACCGATTACCACCCTCCTGCTGATCTTGACCTGCTTATCAACGATCGTCTTGAACACCTGCGCACCCTCCTCGATCATCGTATCATGGAATACTACAGAATCAGTAACAAGTGCACCACGACCTATTCTTACGCCCGGCGAGATCACAGAGTTCTCCACTCTTCCTTCAATTACACAACCCCGTGCGATGAGAGAACTTCTGATTCGGGCTGACCGGCTGAAATAAGTGGCTGGCTGATCACCGACCTTCCCCCTCGTCACGGGGTTGGTCTTCACTCCCCATTCTGCAAGGTTCAAACCAGAGTTTCTTTTCAACAAATCCATATTCGTATTCCAGTAGGTATCTATGGTTCCGACATCACGCCAATACCCCTGATAAAAAAATCCGAAAATTTTATCTTTCTTCAACAGCAGAGGAAAAACGTCTCTGGCAAAATCCACGCCGCCTTTTCGGGCGACCTTCGGCAGCACGGATAAAAGAAGTTCTGAATTAAAGAGATAGACTCCCATAGAAGCAAGATTTGACTGCGGATGTTGAGGTTTTTCCTGCCAGTGAATTATCCGTCCCCTGTCGTCCACCTCAGCCAGACCAAAATGGCGGGCATCCTTTTCAGGAACCCGTATCAAACATATCGTTGCATCGGCTCCCTTCTCGATATGGTATTCAATCACCTCTTTGTAATCCAGGTGATAGATGTGGTCACCGGCAGCGACAAGAACGAATCTGGGGTTGAAGCCGCTGATGAAATCGAGGTTTTGATAAACCGCATCAGCGGTCCCTTTATACCAATCCGAGATCTCCTCACCTGTCTTCGGCGGTAATATTTCAACAAGGCGTGTTCTTCCAAAAAGGTCCCATGGTCTGCCGTTGTCGATATGTTCCATCAAAGAAAGCGGTTTGTACTGGGTCAGCACTCCCGCGACATCAATGTCGCTGTTGGCTATATTGCTCATGGTGAAATCAATAATCCTGTAGATCGCTCCGAAGACAATCGCCGGTTTCGCCCGCTGGCGTGCGAGTACATTCAATCGGGAACCGACCCCGCCGGCAAGCACCATCGCAATAACATCTTTTTTCATTGGATAACACTCCCCGCTTTGATTCTTGAACCACGGATCTCCGCTCCCGGGTAGATAACCGTATTCGCTCCGATCCTGGCACCTTCAGGAATGAAGATATTCCTGCCCAATACAGTAATCCCGGAATGCATAAGTTCTTTAAATTTTCGGGAAGGAATCCCTTTACCTTCATAACCGATTGTGACCTTTTCTTCGATGATGGAATCTTTGTCGCAGATCACCTTTTTTAATTTTGTATGACTTCTGATCTTTGTATCATGGAATATTATCGAATCGACCACCTCGGCGTTCCGTGCCACGACAACCCCCGGAGAAAGAATTGAATTCTTCACTGTTCCTTCTATGATACACTCATCACTGACGACCGAGTTCATAACCACACCATTTATATACGCCGGCAAACGGTCTTTATAAGTAGAACGTTCCAGAAGATTGGTTCTTACCTGCCACGCGTTCAAATCAATCTTTCCTTTCAACAATTCCATATTGGTTTCATAATAGGAATCGATTGTCCGGGCGTACGCCCAGTATCCCTTAAAGACATAGCCGTAGATTTTATTGTGAGGGATAATCGCCGGAATAATATCTCTACCGAATTCATGCGATCGGCGGCGTGCATTTGAACTTAAAACATCCATCAGAAATTCTCTTCTGAATATATATAAGGTCATAGAAACATAGTCTGATACAGGAGAAGACGGCTTTTCAAAGTATTTCACCAGCCTGCCTTTTTCCATAACACCGTACCCGAAGCGGCTGCTTTTCGTCTTAAGCTTTGCAAAACAGATTGTGGCGTCTGCCTTCTTCTCAATGTGAAAATCTATAAACGGTCGGTAGTCCATCCTGTAAATATGATCCGCCGAGGCAACCAGAATATGGTCGGGCTTGAATTCCTCGATATACGAAATATTTTGATAAACCGCATCGGCAGTCCCTTTATACCAATCTGAACTGTGCAGACCACGGTACGGCGGCAGAATACGGATTCCCCTTGTGCGGCCTATAAAATCCCAGTGTTCACCGGTTCCGATATGGCGTACCAGATCATGGGGACGGTACTGGGAAAGAATGCCGACGTTTTCAATCCCGGCATGCATTAAATTACTGAGGACGAAATCGATGATCCGGTAGATACCAAAAACCGGCAGCGCCGCCTTTGCCCGTTTTTCCGTCAGACAGAGAAGTTCATCCACCCTGCCGCCGGCGAGCACAAGAGCCAGAACTTTTTCCATAATCCAAATCATTATAAGAAATCACAGGGCGGTGTCAAGACAATCATCTTCTATATTGACATACCCTGTTTTTCAGATAACTTAACCTATGCATCGACAGACAAAGGCATATATCTATACCGGAGCGACGATATTGATCTGGGCGACCGTGGCGTCGGCGTTTAAAATCTCATTACGGTATCTGAATCATCTCCAGCTTCTGTTCTTCGCCTCTCTGTTCTCTTTAATCATTTTCTTCATTATATTATTATCCTCTAAAAGACTCTTCCTGTTGAGGAATTCCTCAAAAAAAGACCTTTTCCACTCGGCGCTGCTCGGTTTTTTAAACCCGTTCCTTTACTATCTGGTTCTCTTTAAAGCATATTCATTACTTCCGGCGCAGGAAGCCCAGCCCCTTAACCAGACCTGGGCGATAGTTCTCTCGATTATGTCAATCATTCTGTTGAGACAACGAATCACCTTACTCAACATATCAGCGCTCTTCATAAGCTTCCTCGGCGTCATCATAGTATCCACACACGGTGATATTGCAAATCTGAGATTCACTGATACCCTGGGGGTCGTCCTCGCTCTGGGCAGTGCGGTGATCTGGGCGCTGTTCTGGATATATAATGTAAAGGACCGACGTGATGTAATCGCCAAACTGTTCCTCAATTTTGCATTCGGTGTCTTCTTCATCTTTATCCTGCTCTTGATAACCGATAATCTCTCTCTTCCCGGTATGCCGGGATGGATCGGTGCTGCATATGTCGGAGCATTCGAAATGGGCATCACTTTTGTGCTCTGGCTCAGGGCATTGAATCTGTCAAAGACAACCGCCCAGGTCAGCAATATGATCTATCTCGTACCGTTTTTATCACTTATGGTAATCCACCTTACAATCGGTGAAAAAATTCTGAGTTCCACTTTCATAGGCCTGGTATTCATTGTTGCGGGAATCATCCTGCAGCGGACATTCTCTGAAAAATGATAGTAGCTCTAATGCAAATCTACTTGTGCGATTCCTGACTGCAGATGTTATCGCTCAAGCTGACGCATAGGTAAGGTCAACCATTTTACCACAATTTTCGGTAAAAAAACGATTAAAAATTAAAATTTAGGTTTTAGACCAGCCTGTTTACATAACTCGTTAGCAGTAACCCTATCAAGAGTTCTGTGTCTTTTTACTGGAATTGTTTTCTTATCATTGGTATATATTGAATGCTTCTTCCCTTCACGTAGCAAATAGAACCCATTTTTCTCAAGATATTTTACTAAATCCCGGCGTTTTATCGACATTTAAATTTCAACAGGAATCTGTTCGATAAGTGCCCTGCCAGCAGGAATTTCCTTATGCTGCTGTTTATATGCCTTTATCATTTCCTGCAAGGCATCTCTAAGCATTATTCTACAACTTTCTAAAGATCTACCTTCCGTTACAACCTCGGGCCATTCTATAAGTTGCCCCATATAGCCTGATCCGATTTTTGTATATTTAGCAGTATAATTACTTAGCATATTGAATTATACTAAAAGGTAAGCTTTTGTCAAGTACATCTAATGGACAGGATCATATTGACTTAAGATAAAAAAGAATTATAATTTCAAAGTCGGGAGGTTCTATGAATAAGCTGTTGCAGACTGCAATAATAATATCTCTCTTTCTGTTCTTAAAGGCGGAGTCCATAAAAGACGACCCCGCCGTTTTTAATATCAAATATAATGAGATGAAAACAGAAGAGATAAATATAAAAAGACAGAATCATAAATCCCGTCCATTGACGCCGCCTGAACTTTACCTTACCCTCACTCCTGGTCAGGATACAGTATTCGTATCTTTTACAGCGAACCAGCCTTTAGCCGCGGGATGGCTCGATACGAGTTTCTGCTCGGTGTATCAAAACTGGGACTATTGGTGGCTCAACACCCGGCTGGGTATCGACGGGCTCGATACGGTATATGTACTTGTTTCTCTTTATAATTATTCAAACTCAAACGAAAATTTTCACCGCGATGTTCTCGATTACACCGGCAACCTTATCCACCAGGACCCTGAATGGAACGGCTACCAAACCCAGCCCATTGTAAAGGACGGTGCCGGTAGAAATCACTATATCGGACATCCGGTTCTCGGCTGGTTTGACAATATGGACGCCGGGGTGGTGGACGATCTGAATTATATCTACACATCAAAAGCCGACAACACCGGTGACATCCTATTTTCAAAACTGGATTCAATCGGCGGGGTTATTTACGACAAGATACCTGTTGCAACCGGTGATTCAGCCCAGAGCTGGACCGGTGATTCCCATATCGCAATCAATTCCCAGGGTGAAATATACATCGCCTGGTCAAGGGACCTCCATGAGATAGTCTACTCAAAATCAGCCGACGCCGGTTCAACGTGGTCAGCGCCTGTACCCGTCGCCGACGATTTTGCTCATCAGGTGAATAAACCGGAAATCCTGATCAGTGCTGATGACTGTATACACTTCATATGGCAGCACTGGGACGGAACGCACAATCATCTTCTCTATAAAAAGCTGTATCCGGACGGAACCTGTTCTGTGGATACGACCAATCTGACCCCCGAAGGAACGGTTGAGGTGTGGGCACCGGAATTCGCCGTGGATTCAGATACCAATATCCACATCGTCTGGTCACCCTATTATCAGGGAAGTAACTCCCTCTATTATACCCTCATCAACGGCAAGTGTGACAAAAACGGTTTTTCCGCAGCCGACAGTGAAATAACGATCATTCAGGAATCCGCCTTTTACAGTAACGGTGAACAGAAAAGATACCCGAAGATCGTAATCGACTCGCTTGATTGTCCCCATGTGATATTCGACCAGGGCGGGTATGGAAGCGGTTTAACAAAGGCAGTCTATCATATTAAAAAGGTCTTCATCCCGCAGGGATATGTAATATACCCTGACTCGTCGGTTCACAACCTCATCATCGATACAACCGGCGGTTATACATCATCGTTTCCCACACCGCTGTTCGGTACTTATTTTGTAAAGGTATGGGCATGGAATTCAGCGGGCGAGGTCGGCTGGGATACCGCCTCGATCTTTATTTCCGGAATCAGCGATAACACACAAAAGAATTTCTTTTCGCCTTCTTATTCAATATCGCCAACGATCTCCCGGGGAAAGTTCACATTTCAAGCCGCTCTTTCAGCGCCATCGAGAATAGAGATCTCAATATATGACTGTATCGGCCGGAAAAGAATGGAACAATATAGTTTCAATTGTATTCAGGGGGTTAACAAAAAAACACTCGATCTTTCGCATCTGCCACCAGGGGTCTATTTTTTGAAGTTCAACATCCAAAAAGGGAGCGGTTTAAAAAAGGTTCTTTTGCTCGATTGATTCTTTCCGCAGCAGGCGGATAAACCTCTGGTTCAAAAGATGTGAGCTGTTCCTTGCGGTTATCTTGCCGACAATCTTTCTGTTAAGAACATACAGATCACCGAGCAAATCAAGTATTTTGTGGCGCACCGGTTCATCAGAGAACCTCAACGGTTCAGCCGCATAGATGCCGGTCTTTGTGATTCCGATACCATAGGGCGGTAAATTTTTAAGTCGCGCGTCACTGTCTTCGGTGAAGACGAATGTCCGGGCTGCGGCGATCTCATTGATATACGTCTCCCTGTCGATCGTTGAAATCAACCTCTGGGTCCTGATATACGGATGTGAAAGTTCCATATCGATGATAAACAGCTCATCTGTTGTGGGCTCGTATCGGATAAATGACGAGCCGTGTCTAACCTCCAGTCTCTTATTTAATCTCAATACTGGACCTGCGCCGGTTTCTTTAAACCCCCTTAATATACGAACAAACTCTTTGCTCGAACCGTCGAAAAAAGGCATCTCATTACCATAAAGGTCGATCCTGACGCAGAACAGCCCCAATCCATATAAAGCGGAAAAAAGATGTTCGACCACATTGGCACCCGGTTCCTTACCCAAGGAGACTGAATGATTCACCACTCTAATCTCTTCGATATCCAGTGGAATCTTCAGTGGCTGGTGTGAATTTTCGTGTAGATAAAAGAGAAATTCATTATTCGGTCTGATTTCCAGACTGCAGAATGTGCTGTTCAGACCGGTGCCTTCAATCTTCTTCATATTTTTGATAAAGACGGGCGAGTGCACGCAGAACAGTATCATGTCTACGTGCCGGGATGCCGGAATATCGCTCCCTGCCGGGAATCGATTTGAATACCGCTGATTTGGCATAGACGACCACATTATCTCCTATCGTCAAATGATCGCTGATTCCAACCTGGCCGCAGAGAATCACATCATCACCGATCTTTGTGGAACCGGCGATCCCGACCTGCCCCATAAGAATACAATTTTTACCGATCACCACATTGTGGGCGATATGGACGAGGTTATCGATCTTTGTTCCTTCTCCGATGACTGTATCACCGATAGTGGCGCGGTCTATCGTCACATTACCGCCGATTTCAACAAAATCCTTGATGACCACACCGCCGATATGTCTGATACGCTTGTACCTTCTCTGTTTGAAATAACCGAAGCCCTCTTTGCCGATGACTGAATGCGAATTCACCACAACGAAATTCCCCAACCTCGTATTTCTGTAAATGGTGGTATGGGGGTGGATCTCACAATTCTTTCCGATGCTCACCTTCTCTTCGATATACGAATATGCACCGATATACGTACCCGCGCCGATCCTGACATCATCATTGATAACGACAAAAGGATCAATTGTACAGTTCTTTGGTATAGAGACGTTCCGACCGATGATCGCAAGAGGAGAAATCTGTTTTTTCTTTTTCTTCTCCGCTAAAAATTTTAAAAGTATATACATCGCTCTTTTAGGTTCTTTAACAACGATTCCGCTTTTATGTTTTATTTTTTCAGCGGCGATCACGGCGCCGGCATCTGTTTTGTACTCCGGGTTAAAAAGAAATGTCAATTCATTCTTCTTTGCATATTCATGAGGCGCGATCTTTTTTATAATAAAATTCTTTTTACCGTAGAGTTCACCTTTGACTATCTTTTGGACTTCACTCAAACGCACGGACTATCCTATTCAGGAAAAGCCTTATTGTCAAGCGCAAATTCGAGGTTGACTTTTCCGATAAATTATTTAAAATAGAATCAAATCAAGGAGGAAAATTTGAATTTAAGCAGAACGATAAATTACTGGGAGACTAAAAAAGCAGCTTATTATCAATGGATGTATGGCTTGAGCCGGGCAAAAAGACTGTTTTTATGCCTGGGAATGGCGGCTGTCACCGGATTGTCGGCGCAGATACGTATTCCTTTATCATTCACTCCGGTCCCGATTACAGGACAGGTCTTCGTTGTACTCCTTACCGGAGTGCTGCTGGGTAATTTCTATGGCGGTTTTGCAATGTTTCTCTACTTTATCATCGGTTGCGCCGGCTTTCCATGGTTCACCGGAGCGACCGGCGGACTTCCCCTGGGACCCACTGCAGGATATATTCTTGGATTTATTCCTGCGGCGTTGGTTATCGGATGGATGACGGAAAAGTATAAAAGATCGCATGGTTTATTACCGCTCATCGGCTTGATGATGATCGGTGTTTTAATAATCTATCTCTGCGGCGCCGTCTACTTTGCGTTATTTATGAAAACCACAGTAAAGCAGACATTGATTATGGCGGTGCTGCCGTTCATTCCGGTCGATCTGTTTAAAGCGCTTGCAGCAGCTGCAGCGGCGAAGTCCGTTCTTCCAAGATCGTAGTCGCCCTGAGATAATTAAGAAAGCAACCTTGACATAATTATTTTTATCGGTAAGATAATTATATGAAGAGCCGAAATCTCAGCAACCCTCAATCCCGCCTTTGCAGAAGATGTTATATTAATATCACGGAGTTCGTGTCAGCCTATATATTATGTTAATCGAATTTTTTTTAAAATTTTTATTACTGGGAGTAATGATAATGAGTCAAAATTGCGAGAGTAAAGAAGAATACAGGGAATCAATCCATGCCGGTTCATGGTATCCAGGGAAGAAAGAAGACTTAACTTCCGTGATTAAGACATATCTCAAAAAAGCCCGTGCGCCGGTGCACGGCGAAATTCATGGATTGATCGTCCCCCATGCAGGGTATATCTATTCCGGTCAGGTCGCGGCGTTCGCCTATAAATGCCTGGAAGACCAGACTTTTGATGACGTCATCGTAATCGGACCGAGTCACCACCATGGATTCTACGGAGCATCGGTCGATACACTCGCCGGACGAAAGACTCCACTGGGTACGGTCGAGTTTGACGCAGAGCTCGCCCGAAAGATCATTGAGCAGGATAAGAATATTATTTATGATCCCTACGCCCACCTTGAAGAGCACTCAGTGGAAATACAGATTCCCTTTTTGCAGACCGTGCTCAAAAAATTCAAATTAGTGGAGATCGTTATGGGAAGCCAGGATTATAAAATCTGTGAGGCCCTCAGTGATGCAATCGTCAAAGCCGCAAAAGACAAAAGAATCCTTATCGTTGCGAGCTCGGACCTTTCCCATTACCATCCACAGGCGGCGGCAGAAGAACTCGATAATCTCGTGGTCGAATCAGTATCAATGTATGATCCTGAACTTCTTTATAGACGATTGAGTACGGACAGTTGCGAAGCATGCGGCGGTGCGCCGATTATTACGACGATGCTTGCCACGAAAAAACTGGGTGCCACAAGCGCAAAGCCTGTGATGTACGCCACAAGCGGCAATACATCAGGGGATTACAATCAGGTCGTCGGTTATCTGGCGGCTGTATTCTATAAAGAAAAAGAAAGTAAAGTCGGTGTTAATCTGGGATTTTCAGCAGAGGAAAAGAAAAAATT
This sequence comes from candidate division WOR-3 bacterium, assembly GCA_011052815.1. Classification (NCBI taxonomy): domain Bacteria; kingdom Pseudomonadati; phylum Caldifarciminota; species Caldifarciminota bacterium. The sequence continues at coordinate 34,267 of DRIG01000039.1, forward strand.
GAAAGAGATCGCCCGAAAATCGATCGAAGCCGCGGTAAAAGGGAAAAAGATGCCTGAATTCGAAAATATTCCCCAGAGACTAAAAGAACCTTACGGAATCTTTGTAACCATTAATCGACACGGCAGACTGCGCGGCTGCATCGGCCATATCATCGGAGACCAACCACTCTATAAAAATTGTCAGCAGATGGCGAGGGCGGCGGCCCTTGAAGACCCGCGTTTTTCTCCGGTGACTGAAAAAGAGCTGGATGATCTGGAAATAGAGATTTCAGTATTAACACCGCTGGAAAGGGTCAAAGATTTCAACGATATCGTCATCGGACGCGACGGCCTCTATATTGTGGTGGGTTATAACCGCGGACTTCTTCTGCCTCAGGTCGCGGCTGAATACGGATGGACGGTTGAGGAATTTCTGGAAGAGACCTGTCACAAAGCGGGCTTGCCTTCTGATGCGTATAAATTAAAAGATGCTGAAATATACAAGTTTTCCGCCGAGGTATTTTGAAAAAAGAGACCGTATTCATCGACCCTTATGACGACCTTGGTTATGCAAAGGTGGACCTGCATCGGGCAAAACGGAAAGGGTTTTCCGAAGTAGTATTCAGCGAAGGAAAAACGACAAAACAGATACTCGGCATCAGCGCCAGGATCTATAAAGCCAACAAAAAGGTCCTGCTCACCAGGGTCAGTCCCCGACTCGCGAAGGAATTGAAGAAGAAATACCGGAAAGGTAAATATTATAAAGACGCGCGCCTTTTCTATGTCGGCAGAAAACCGGCGCAAAAAGGACTGGTCGCCGTACTCACCGGCGGCACCGCAGACATCCCTGTTGCAGAAGAAGCCGCAGTTACCGCAGAGATAACGGGCAGCAAAGTTGAAAGAATATATGACGTGGGAGTCGCCGGACTCCATCGGATTCTTTCTTTTAGAAAAGAGATCGAGAAGGCACGGGTCTTGATTGTCGTAGCCGGTATGGACGGAGTTCTCGCATCAGTAGCCGGCGGACTCTTTTCCAAACCGATCATCGCCGTACCGACGAGCGTCGGTTATGGTCTGAGTTTAAAAGGAGTGACCCCGCTTTTGACGATGCTTAATTCATGCGCTCCGGGAATCGCGGTTGTGAATATCGACAACGGCTTCGGTGCCGGCTATCTGGCGTCACTCATAAATAAATTATGAAGATCTTATATTTTGATCCGATAAGCGGTGCAAGCGGTGACATGATTCTCGCCGCGTTGATCGACTGCGGCGTACCGATAAGATATCTCAAAGAAAAATTGAAGTTTATTCCCCGATGTGAATTGAAGGTGGTGCGTCTGCAGAAACAAGGTGTGAGCGCCCGCGGTGTGCGATTTAAAATAAATACAAAAATAAAAGAAGATAGATTCATCCCCCTGATAAATAAGAGTGATCTTACCCCGAAGATAAAGAAGGATGCGATAAAGATCATCAATCGTATTTTTTCGGTTGAAAAAAAAGTGCACCGCAGTCCCAGCCTCCATCTCCATGAACTCGCCGACGCCGATACTCTGCTTGACATCACCGGTGCCCTGGTCGCCCTGGATTATCTTCAGGTCGAAAAGATATATTCACGCGCCCTTAAAGCAGGTATCGGATTCATAAAGACACAGGAAGGCAATATGCCGAGTTTCAACTTTGCTACGGCAGAACTGCTCAAGGGATTTCCCGTCGAGTTCCTGCCCATTCCGGCTGAACTCACCACACCGACCGGTGCCGCCATTATCAGCACCATTGCAGAGCCGACCAATAGACTGGTGTTTTCAAAAATCCATGCGGTCGGTCTGGGAGCCGGCACTTACAATCTGAAAGATTACCCCAATCTCATGCGGATCTTTATCGGTGAATCCATCGGCTTGATTGAAGACGAATGCACGGTCATTGAAACCAACATCGATGATATGAATCCTCAGGATTATGAACTCGTTTTCGATAGATTGTATGACGCCGGTGCCCTGGAGGTCTTCATGACACCGGTGATAATGAAACGCTCCCGACCGGGTATTCTCTTAACCGTTCTCGCACAGGATAATATCGACGGAATAATGCAAATCTTGCTCACTGAAACAACAACCTTAGGAGTGCGATTCACAAAGACCAGCCGTCGGAAAATAACCAGAAGCATAAAAAAGGTTAAATCACCTTATGGAACCATTCGGATAAAGATCGCTGAATTCAATCAAAAGATGAAATTTTCCATTGAATACGAGGACTTGAAAAAACTCGCCCTGCGAAGCGGCTGTTCAATCCAGAAGTTGCGCAGTGACCTTATATCGTTTGTCACCCGGGAATTGAACAAAGGCCATTATGAAAACTTCTGAAAATACGGAAAATCGCCTCCAGCGGGTAAACGAATTTACTAAAAGATTGTCTAAATATCGAGAGTTAAGTGACGAAGAACTGGTGAAGCTGGTGAAAACCGGTGAAATCGAACCTTTTGATGAACTGGTAAGGAGGCACCAGGTTAAAATTCATGATCTCTGTTACAAAATGTTGAGAAATTACGATGATGCAAAGGACCTGGCACAGGAGACATTTTTGAAGGCGTATCGGAAGATAAATAAATTTCACGAGCGGTCGAAATTTTCAACCTGGCTTTATAGAATTGCGGTCAACAACTGTCTGAATTTTCTGAAGAAACAGAGACCTATTGAAGAACTATATGAAGAGATAACCGGCTCAGGGCACGACGATCCAGTACAGATATACAAAGGAAAGAAATTCAGAGAAAAGATAAAAGCTGCCGTGGCGAAATTACCAGAAGTCCAGAAAGCGGTCTTTACCCTGCGTACACTTGAGGATCTCTCTTATCAGGAAGTCAGTGAAATTTTGAAAAAGCCCATAAGTACGATAAAAGTCAATCATCATCTTGCAGTCAAGAATTTACGAAATTATCTAAAAGGAAAGATATGAACTGTCTCGAGATTCAGGAAAAAATCATTGATCTCGTAATAGGCGACCTTACCGCGGAAGACGAGCTCGCTATCCGTGAGCATCTTAAAAAATGTCCTATCTGCCGTGAGGAATTCCAATTTATCAGTGACTGTATACAGTGCTGGTCCATCCAGGAAACAGAGATGTGTGAATATTATTTCCAGGACACCTACTGGGATAACTTCGTCATGTCTGTGCACGAAAAAATCAGCCATGAGAAGATCGAAAAAAGATTTCCGTTTCACATCGTCATCCCGGTAGCGGCATCGGCACTCCTCGTCGGCGTGCTCGGTTATTATCTTTTCTTTAAACCTTCACCCAGGGAAACCGTGGAACAGGTCCCTTCATATTATGAATACGATCCATATAATGAGATGGACGAACTCTCACCAGAACAGACCGAAGAATTCATAAAGATGATAAACCAGCAATACGGAGAATAAAAGAAAGGACAGTATCAGACGTGGATATAACCTTTGTCGGAGCCGCAAGGACAGTAACCGGTTCACTCCATCTTTTTGAGTATAAAAAACAGAAATTTCTCCTTGAATGCGGTTTATACCAGGGCCATCGTGATGATGCCGAAAGAATAAATAAAACATTTCCTTTTAAACCGAAAGACATAAAGGCTGTACTCCTTTCCCACGCCCATATAGACCATTCGGGCAACCTTCCCAACCTCGCTAAGCGGGGTTTTGAAGGACCGATTTATTGTACTGCCGCGACAAAAGACATCACCTCTCTTCTTCTTGTTGATTCAGCGAAGATCCAGGAATATGATATTGAATTCGTCAATAAAAAACACCGAAAGAACGGGCTGCCGTTGAAAGAACCCCTCTACACAGTTGCTGATGCGGAACGGGTGTTGAAGCAGTTCTCAACTATTGAATACGGGCAGACGTTCGAACCGATTCCCGGGGTGAAAGCGACATTCTACGACGCCGGCCATATCCTCGGCTCCTCAGTCATTCTGCTGGAAGCGGACGGCGAGAAGATTCTCTTCAGCGGTGATCTCGGCAGGAAGAATATGCCGATCATCAAAGATCCGACCGTGGTCAACGACATCGATTATCTCATTCTGGAATCGACCTATGGAAGCAGAACACACAAATCGTTTGAAGGGATGACCGCCGAATTCGAGAATATCATCAAAGAAGGAAAGAAACGAGAGAGTAAGATCATCATCCCCGCTTTTGCGGTGGAAAGAACCCAGCTGCTTGTAACGATGTTGAAGACCCTATCTGATGCAGGGGCATTGAAAGGGGTCCCTGTATATGTGGACAGTCCGCTGGCGATGAATGTAACCGAGGTCTTTCGAAAACACCCGGAGTGCTTTGATAAAGAGACATACAAAATTTTTGAAGACGGTGACCCGTTTGACTTCCCTGAATTGACCTACATTACAACCAATGAAGAGTCAAAGAGTCTGAATGCTCGCCGGGGTCCGATGATAATTATGTCTGCATCCGGGATGTGTGAGGGCGGCAGGGTGACCCACCACCTCATTCACTCGATTGAGAACGATGATAATATAATCGTAATGACGGGTTTCCAGGCACGCGGCACCCTCGGACGCAGAATCCTTGACGGTTTTGAGAAGATCAGGATCTTCAATGATGAATACCGTGTGCACGCAAAGGTCTATTTTATGGGAGGATTATCCGCACACGCCGACAGCAATGACCTTCTGGAATATGTAAAAGACTGCGGAGGAAAAAGATTAAAAAAAGTCTATCTTATTCACGGCGACATTGAGGAGGCGACTGCGCTCCAGAAAAAGATCGAGACAGCAGAACAGATCGATGTAAACATCCCCCAGACAATGACCCACATCACGATTTAGCTCTGATTCTGAATCCTTTTTATTCTTTATTATAGTTCATCACTTCGGTCTTTTTATACTCTTCAGCCTCAAACCTTATTGTCATTTACCACAACGCCCGTCCGATTGTGCATGATGGTTAACCTTCACATCTGCCCATAAAAGGCAGAAGATAAAGGTCAATATTGCTAAACTCACCCTCTACGCATTTACGCTCTAATCTAATATATCCATCGGTTAAGGCAAAAATGAAGGTATCGTGCCATAGTTTTTATAATGTTTAGATTTGATCTCCACAGCGACGAAAACAATCTTACTGAAATGGGTTCGATTATTCAAAATTGGGTGGTGGAAAAATAGGGTTTGAAAA
>DRIG01000040.1 GCA_011052815.1 candidate division WOR-3 bacterium
AGGAGCCCGCAATATCTTCGGATGGTAAAAAGATTGTTTTCATCTCGAATCGACAAAAAGACCGGGTTGAGAAGATGCTTTATCTGGATATCTTTGTGGTTGACATTGATGGCAAAGAGGAGAGGAAGATCAAGACACCGGCGGGACCGAAAAGAGCACCTGTTTTTTCTCCGGACGGTAAATACATCGCCTATATCGGAAGGAGATATCCGGAACATTGGGTCGGTTGGCGTAATAAGTACCTCTGGTTGGCTTCCGTTGATAAGGCTAAAGTTGTGAATATAACGGCTTCTTTTGATCGAAGTTTCGATGCTTACACGGTTGATGATTCAGGCCATTATGCAGATGATTTTCTTAAATTCTCTGATGATGGAAGATTTATATACTATCCTCTTCTTGACCGCGGTAATGTGAATCTTTACGCCGTTGATGTGAAGGAACGCAGCATTAGCAAGGTTACAGAAGGTGATGAGGTTATTTATGCCTTTGATTATGACGGTAAGGATACTTTTGCCGTTGCAAGCAGCAATGTTGTGGATCCGGGTAATCTCTATTTAATAAAAAGTGGAAAACGTAAACAGTTGACCGGTATCAACAAAAGATATTTCAGTATGCACAGAATCCCCAAACCAGAAGAGCTGTGGTTTGAAGGATATAAAGGAAGAAGAATACAGGGATGGTTGTTGAAACCACCTGGGTTCAATCGAAAGAAGAGATATCCGCTGATCGTCCAGATCCACGGCGGGCCACATGCAGCATACGGGAATTCTTTCTTCCATGAATTCCAGGTGCTCGCCGCAAAGGGCTATATTGTTTTTTATTCGAACCCCCACGGCAGTGTCGGTTATGGAGAGAAATTTGCGAAGGAGTTGCATAACCGCTGGGGTATTCCCGATACAAAGGATATTATGAAAGCGGTTCATTTACTCAGCCGCCGTAAATATATCGATAAAAAAAGAATGGGGGTGATGGGCGGCAGCTACGGCGGGTTTATGACGAACTGGCTTATCGGCCACACAGATATCTTTAAAGCGGCCGTGACGATGAGAAGCGTTGTTAATATGCTTTCCTTTTTCTGCTCGGACTTCGGGTTCGCTCTTCCCAAGGAATTCAAAGGTTTCTGGTGGCGGAATAAGAATTTTGACTTTTACTGGAATATGTCGCCGATCAAATATGTTACAAGAATGAAAACCCCTCTTTTGATAATCCACAGTGAACAGGACCATCGGTGTCCGATAAGCCAGGCCGAAGAGCTCTTTGTCGCACTTAAATTACTCAAACGTGATGTCGAGATGGTGCGTTTTCCTCTGGAACCGCACGGTTTGTCACGACACGGTTCACCACGCCGCAGAGAAAAAAGATTGGAATTTATATTAAAATTCATTGAGAAACATCTTAAGAGATGAAACTGCTTAAATAATGCAGGTCCTTTTGATCCTGGCTGTTGTTTTTGTCGGCTATGTAATATGGAAATACTGGGCATTGATATTTGGCGCCGGTTATGACCCGACACCGATGTCCAGGGTTTATAAGATGCTGGATCTCGCAGATGTCAGCGAGGATGATATAGTTTATGATCTGGGCAGCGGAGATGGCAGACTGATTTTGGCCGCCGCGAATAGATTCGGGGCGAAAGCAGTGGGCATTGAAATAGACCCTTTTCGCTATCTCTTTTCGCAGTTGATTATTCTCCTCTCCGGAGCGAGGAAGAGGGTAAAGGTGAGATTCGGCAATTTTTTTAAAAAGGATATAAGTGATGCCACCGTCGTCGTGGTTTTTTTATACCAACCGACAAATCAACGCTTGAAAAAGAAGTTGTTGCGTGAATTGAAAAAGGGCACCCGTGTTGTTTCTTATGTCTGGACATTCGAAGGATGGGAGATGGAAGCCTGCCTGCCTGAAGATCGAATATATCTCTATCTTATAAAGTGATGATAAAGTCAGTAGTACTTTTATTGACAATAGAAGAAAAAGCTCTATAATTACTGCTGATGAAGATCGATATTTCCGTTGTAATTGTTAATTATAATGTCAAGGCATTTCTCGAACAGTGCCTGATGGCGGTTGAAAAAGCAAGGCATAGTCTTGATCTCGAAATATTCGTGGTTGACAACGCTTCGGTCGACGGCAGCCAATCGATGGTCAAAAAGAAGTTCCCAAAAGTACATCTAATTGAGAATAAAAAGAACGTTGGTTTTTCCAGAGCCAATAATCAAGCATTGCGTCTCTGTAAGGGAAAGTATGTGCTTATTTTGAATCCTGATACATTGATTCAAGAGGATACCTTGTTGATTCTAAAGAATTTTCTGGATATGCATTCTGAGGCAGGGGCGGTCGGCTGTAAACTTTTGAATCCGGATGGTTCTTTTCAAGTTACGAGTCGACGGAGTCTGCCGACGCCCTGGGTCGCTTTTACACGGATTATCGGTTTAAGCAAAATTTTTCCTCGAAGCAGATTATTCGGGAGATACAATATGACTTATCTCGATCCTAATATCGAGACTGAGGTTGATGTTCTTCCGGGTTCCCTGATGCTTGTGCGGAGAGAAGTTCTTGAGCGTATCAATTATTTTGATGAAGATTATTTTATGTATGGTGAGGATGTGGATCTCTGTTATCGGATAAAAAAAGAAGGCTATAAGATTTTTTACCTTCCCGAGACAAAAGCGATTCATTATAAAGGTGAAAGTACGAAGAAAGGTGAGTTTTCGTTTGTATCAAATTTTTATTCGGCGATGTTGATCTTCGCGAATAAACACTTCAAAAATCAATATTCAATCGTTATGCGCACCCTCCTTGCACTCGGCATCTACACTCAGGCGTTTGTTTCTTATCTCTGGCGGGCACTGAAGAATGTGGCTTCACCTCTGATAGACTTTTCTTTGATCGTACTCAGTATCTTTCTGGCGATCAAAATCTGGCTGCCTCACTATCCCCTCGAAAAATTTCGTATTGTCTTTCCTGTTTATGTTTTCATATGGTTCATCTGCGTTTATCTGTCCGGAGCGTATTATAGAAAAGCAAGATATCATTTAAAACCGATTCTGGGATGTGGAATTTTGGGGTTGTTGATCAACTCCACTTTTACATATTTTTTCAAACAATTCGCCTACTCCCGTGTGGTTGTTTTGATTTCATTTGTGTTGATTGTTTTTTTACTCAGTCTGTGGCGCGTGATTTATCGGATGGCAGGTCCGCTTTCCAAAAAGAGTCCGCTCTCGAAATTGAGGAGAGCGATAATCATCGGAGCAGGGAAAGAAGGCAAAAGAATATTGAAGAAACTTCAGGAACGACCTGATATGCATTATGAGATATGCGGCTTTGTCGATTTCGACCCCCAAAGTGTTGGAAAGACGATCGACGGCGCCGAAGTGCTTGCAACTATCGACAACATAAAAGAAGTCATCCGGGTGGATAAGATCAACGATGTGATTTTTTCTTCGGATCGATTGACCAACGCCCAAATTCTGGAGACGATTATTCTCGCTCAGGGAAGCGGAGTGAACTTTCGGATTGTTCCCCATAAACTTGAGTACATCGTCGCCAAATCATCAGTGGATGAAATAGATACCGTACCCTTGCTTGATTTTCAGGGTATTGCAGGTCCCCTTGATTTAATGGTGAAGAGGATTTTTGATATCTTTGTTTCTTCTTTGATTATTCTTGTAACCTCACCGCTGCTTTTGATTAATTTCGTCGTCGGAGGTCGGTTGATCAGAAAAAAGATCATCGGTTATATGGGAGAGCCGATTACAGTCAGTGTTTTCAAGGGTGGACTTGGTTTTTTACGGAAGATTCCGTTGTTCTTCGCCGTCTTCAGAGGAAAGCTGAGTATCGTCGGTTCCGAGATCCTTGATTTTGAATCGTCCAGATATCACACAGTATATAAACCGGGCTTGACCGGGATCGTGCAACTGAAATCAAAGGAGAAGAAAAAAGCATTAACCAAAAGTGAGAAAGATTATTATAATCTTTATTATCTGAAGAATCAGTCGATTATTACGGATTTACACATCATATTGAAATCAATCTTTTAGTATTTAATGTCTGCCGGGACAATGGTTGATAGATAAAAAACAGGGATTTACAAGACCTCGAGCGGGTCTACATCGATCTCCAGTGTACAATCCTTAGGTCTATAGGCGGTTAAGAAGCGGAGTCTTCTCTGCTTGAAATTTTTGGGTACCTTCAGCAGAATGAAAACCCGATAGATCTTTCTTATTTTATAATAAAAAGAACGATTTGGTCCAAATATCTGAATTCCTTTCATCCTTTTCAGAATTTCAGTCAGTTTTTCCGCTTCCTGCCACACGGTATCTTCATTCTTTCCTTTTAATCTGATGAGGATCAATTTTGAAAAAGGAGGGAAATTCAATTCTTTTCTGTATTTCATCTCCTGAGCATAGAATTTCGGATAATTCTGTAACTGGCTGAAGAGGATGGCGTACTGTTCGGGATGGTATGTCTGCATGATGACCTTCCCCGGTTTCTTACCTCTTCCTGATCTTCCCGCCACCTGAGTGAGTATTTGGAATGTTTTTTCACTGCTGCGGAAATCCGGTAGATTCAGGATAATGTCGGCGTTGATAATACCGACAAGGGTCACTTCGGGAAAATCGAATCCTTTTGTTACGAGTTGGGTACCGAGAAGGACCCTGGCTTCGCCTTTTTCAAAGGTCTTGAGAATGTGCTCGGCGTGTCCTTTTTTTCTTGCGATGTCGCGGTCCAATCTCAGCACGGATGTTTTTTGCGTTTTTGTTTTACCGGCTGGGTCTATATCAGAGAGGATTTTGTGTATTATCTCTTCGATCCTTTGTGTCCCTGCTCCGCGATACAGAAGAGTGCTGCGGTGGCATTTGGGACAGATGCTTATTTTTTTTGTTCTATAACTGCAGATATGGCAGGACAGCAGGGCGTTCTGACCTTTCTGCGGTTTGTGATATACTAAAGGGAGGCCGCAATAGGGGCATTTCGCGATGTAACCGCAGGAAGGGCATATCAGATTCGGAGAAAAACCCCGACGATTCAGAAAGATTATAACCTGTTCATTATTCTTCACCCTGGTGATGATCTCCGATTCTAAACGGTTTGAGAGGAATTTTTTCGTTTCTTTTTTCAAATCGATGATTTCAACCTCGGGCAGGGTTTTGTTGTCAATCCTTTCCTTCAGGGTGATAAGCTGGTATTTACCTATGCCGGCGTTATAATAAGATTCAATCTGGGGTGTTGCACTTCCCAGTATTACAACAGCCTTTTCGAACCTGCCACGCATAACCGCTACATCGCGGGCATTATAGTGCGGCATACGTTCATGTTCTTTATATGAATGGTCATGTTCTTCATCGACGATTATTATTTTCAGATCGGGTATCGGAATGAATATCGTTGATCTCGGGCCTATGATAATTCGATATTCTCCATTCCTGATCGAATACCAGATTTTTCTTCGTTCTTTATCGGTCAGTGAAGAGTGAATGGTGATGACATCACCGTTGAATCTTTCTTTGAATCTGTTGAACAGAAGCGGGGTCATTGAAATTTCAGGAACGAGGATTAAAGCGCTGCCGCGGTTTTTAATTACCGCTTCAACACAACGGAGATACACTTCTGTTTTACCGCTGCCTGTTATTCCGTATAAAAGAAATGTTTTGAAGGTATTTTCTTTGAGGGCGTCCAGTACCCGTCGGATTGCATTATTCTGGTAATGGGTCGGTTTCGGAGCGCTTACGGTTTCATATCGTGGTGAAGATCCTTTGATATGAGTGTATCTTTTCAGAAATTTTGAAGGTACGGCGAGGCGGAGTGTTTCGCCGAGCGTAACAAGGTAGTAATCCGCCATCCATTTATATAATTTGAGAAGATGGCGGGGGATGAAATTCCTGCTGACGATTTCCTTTATCTCTTTAATATGGGGGATATCCCTTGTTGAATTTATATTGACGACGATTCCATGCTTAAATTCGTTTCTGAGAGGAACCAGAACCAGGTCACCGATCTGTAAATTTTCCTGTGAGTGATATGTCAGGAAATCGAGTTTTGTGGAGGGAATTGAAACATCGACCTTCATTATATGATTATAATAAAAGAACTATAAAAGTCAACGTCTTCAGATTCTATAAGATTTTCTTGACAGTATAAATTTTCTTTGCTATATTTAGATATGATGAAGGGGCGGGATAATCTGGTTGTTCTAAGTAAGATTCAGGCACCGCAGGTTGGAACCAGAACTTTGAAACGGCGCCATCTGCTTGATTTAATATCCGACAATATGAATAAAAAAATAATCTTGCTGTGTGCCGGTGCAGGATATGGTAAGACCACCCTTCTGGCGCAGCTTATTTTATTCAAAAAGTTTTCTTATGTCTATTACCATCTTGAAGAGAGCGATGCAGAACCGGCGGTATTCTTTTCATATCTGATCGCTGGTATAAAGAGGATCTTCCCCGCTTTCGGAAGTCGGCTCAAGCATTTAAGCCATTTTTTTAATTCCCCTGATAAATATCTGGAGATAATAGTCGGTACCTTTATAAATGAAATTATGGCTCATGTAGATAGAGAATTGTACATAATTCTGGAAGATTACCATCGTTTGGGAGACTCGACCCAGATCGATAAGATCATCTTCTATTTACTGGAACATCAGCCCGCTCATCTCCATTTTATCATAACGACAAGGACCAAGCCATTATTTTCTTTATCAGGATTCAGGGCGCGTGATGAGATACTTGAGTTGAAGAATCAACATCTGAGGTTCAGCCGGGATGAGATCATGCAGTTTTTCAAAGAAATTTTCGCCATTTCTTTAAAAGAGAAAGAAGTCAAGAGGATTGAAGAACATTCAGAAGGTTGGCCCACGAGCCTGCGGTTGATGATTCAGTCATCTGACTATCTTGAAGGCATTAAATCTTCAGGCTATGTAAGAAGAATCCTGGAGAGCTATCACCAAACACAGTTGAATCTCTTCAATTACTTCGCCCAGGAGATTTTCAGCCGCGAATCAAAAGAAGTCCAACGTTTTTTGATAGATTGTTCGGTTCTTGAGTGGTTGAATTCTGATTTATGTGATGCGGTTACCAACAGGAGTGATTCAGCCCGTATCCTCGCCGGTTTGCTGGAGAGAAATGCATTCCTGGTGAGAACGCCGGACCGCAATTACAGATTTCACAATCTTTTTAAAGATTTCTTGTACAGTAGGTTTACTGATGTCGAGCGGGAGAGGAGAATATGCCGCCGCGCCGGGGATTTTTATTCACGGAGGGGTATGTTGGAAGAGGCCCTTAAGTTTTATTTTAAGGCTCAGGCATACAGACGTGCCGTGTCGATCATCAAGAAAATCGGGTTTTATCAGATCGAGCAGGGCAGGAGCGGGGTTTTGAATTCTTATATCGAACAGATACCGATGTCGATACGGAACGACTACCCCATACTTCTTAAGATTTACGCCCAGTCATTGATTCATCTGGGGCGGTCGGATGAGGCAAAGAACAATTATTTGCGCGCCATGAAGAAATTGAGAGGTAAAAAGAAATTCCGTCTTGAGTATGCCGATACCATGTATGAACTGGGTGGTTTAAGTTTAAACCAGAACAGATTCTCCGTTGCAAAAAAGTGGTTCAGAAAGGCACTTGAGCTATGCCCCAGGGGTTCAAGCTTTACCAAAGCAGCGATTTTGAATTCACTCGGGCTGGTATATACCCGGATCGGTGGTAAGAATTTGTTGAAGGCGAGAACATATTTTGAAAGGGCGCTGGAGATGGTTCAAAAGAATAGATACCGGACACTTGAGGCGAGTATCCTTAATAATTGGGCTTTGAATGAATGGAAAAGGGGTGATTTACATCAATCTTACTTGAAGTTGTCCAGGATAGTCAAACTGTTGAAGAAACATTTTTCTCCGCATTGCGGTGCCGGATTCTTCAATGCTTCAAGACTGAGTTTACTGCTTGGAAACAAAGAGGAGGCACGTACAATACTTGAGGACGGCAGCAAAATATGTAATGCCTATAATGACCTCTGGTCCTTGGCTGCAATCTGGAAGGGATATGCTGTATATTATCAGGAGTTGAATGACTTCAAGAAAGCAAAGAAGTTTATTATCAAGGCATTGGATGTTTATGAAAAACTCGGTATCATAAGACTTGTCATTACGGCACTCAATGAACTGGTGAAGATAAACACATCTCTGGGTGAACTGTCCGAGGCGGAGAAGAATCTCGCCGCGATCCGGTGGTTCAGAAAAAATAAAGATGACCCGGATGCCATTCCGATAATGCTGGCGGAAGCAAATTTGAAGACCACCCAGAATAGGTTCGATGATGCTGAAAAAATTTTGAAAAGAAGTCTGGAAGTAGCCCGTCGGGCTGAACAGATTTTTAATTCTTTTCTGATCAATCTCCAGATAAGTAAGGTATATTATATTTCAGGGAAGACGAAAAAAGCTCTGTCCGCTCTGGAAACGGCGGTATCCCTCAGTCGACTCAAGGGTTATGAATATTTATTACTACAGGAATTGCAGCGGGAAAAATGGATGCTGCCGTTGCTCAGACAACACGGTGTCGAAAAATTTTATATCTCTTCCATTATCAGAAAATCCGGATTTGCCGTCCACTGGATAGACGCATTCTTGTTCGGCTCTCCGCGGATATTGATTGATGACAACGAAGTCCCGGAAGATGCCTGGAAGACAATCAAGGCGAAGAAGGTCTTGTTCTATCTTTTACTGCACAGGAACGAAAAGGTCGTTTTTGACTCATTGATCGCTGCGATCTGGCCTGATGCTTCTCATAAAAGCGCCAGATACAACTTGCGTAAAGCAAGGCAGCATATCCGTCAGGCAATCAAAAAAGCCGGTATCGGCATAACCGATTTAATCGCGGTAAAAAAAGATTTATATCAGATATCTCCCGGGATTTCCGTCGAACTGGATATCGAGCGGTTCCAAAATCTGGTTGCACTGTGTAAAAATCTAAAGAGTGACGATGCAAAATTGAAGGTGTATCTTCAGAAGGCACTGTCCATATATAAACAGGGGTTCGCATTTGGTTGGTATGACCCCTGGGTGGAGGAATTACGCCGTTATTATCAGAACCTTTATGAAGACTGTCTTATTATGCTTGCCGATTTTTATTATAGAAAACACAAATTTAAAGATGCTGTCGGTTGGTACAAAAAACTGCTGTCATTGAATTTTTACAACGAGGAATACCATCGCAGGTTGATGCTTTCATACGTATGTATCGGAGCATACCAGGAGATGGAAAGAGATTTTAAGGAGCTTAAAAAAAGGTTGAAGAAAGAGCTCAGAATTTTCCCGCAGGAAGAGACCGCAGCTCTATATAAATCACTGATGATGCGCAGAAGTAAATAATAATACCTCTTTTTCACGTTTGTTTCACGATGTTTTCCCGATATGTTTGTATATTAACAGTGAATAAGGAGGTTATATGTATAGATATTATGTTATGATGTTGACCGGGCTGTCTATGATATTCGCTTCACCGGGTGATATAATCGGCACGACCTGCCATGATTTACAATCTTTTGGATCGTTCGGCCAGAGGATTTCACTTGATTCAGACTCCCTCGCTTATTTGTTCTGGACATATGAAGATTATCCCGGTCAGGTGGTGAAATATATTGCCGCAAACATAAGATTACCCGATGGAACATATTACGGCCAGATCCAGGTCAGTCCGGATTATTGCAGTTCTGTTCAGGTCGATGGACTCCGATCATCGCCGACAGAGCCGGCGATTACCTATAATTTAAATGGAATTTCAGTCCAGATGTGGAACCAATCACCGGTACTGATATCTGATTCTCTTTACTGGCCTTATATCGCTGTTACTTATAAAGACAGTATGATGGTGGTGGCAGCAGGAGAAACAGACTTAAATAAGCATCATTTACTTTATTCCACTGATCAGGGGAATAACTGGGTTTACGTCCAGTCCTTTGATTCATGCGCTACTCTGAGTCAGTTTGTCCGTGCATCCCGTAACCCCGGTTCTCAGAGAGTTGTTTTTGTACATACACAATACATTACTGACACGATTGCCGGTGGTCAGCTGGATAATGATATATGGTATATGGTTTCTGAGGACGGGGGTGCAACCTGGGGTCCGTATATTAATCTTACTTCTTATCAACCTTCAGATACAATCCGTGCATATTGTAATGTTAATGCGGTATTTGACCATAACGATAAGTTACATATCGTCTGGTCCGGAAGGTTGGTGACTGATGAATACTACTATAATGCATCCAAGATCTTCCACTGGGATGAAGTGCATGACACGATTACCGTCGTGAGCAGCCCGCCGAATTTTTCGCCGCCTGCTCAAGGAGGATGGTGGATAGCTGTTCAGGGATATTATCCTGGCGCGTGGCGATTACCTGCGGACCAACCCCAGCTTGTTGTTGATACAACAGACGGCTATTTATACTGTCTGTGGCACGGAAATGATGAGTATGTTGATTGTTCAGCCCAGGGATTTTTCAATGGTGAAATTTTCGGTTCTTATTCTACGGACGGCGGTTTGACCTGGTCTGATTATGTGAATCTGACCAATACCCGCAGTCCGGGGGCAGGGCCGGGTGAGTGTTATGATGAAGATTATGCAACGGCAGCTCCTTATGTTATCGATGATTCAATCTGGATAACCTATGTTGAAGATAAGGATGCCGGAGCCTATGTGATGGGAGAAGGGAGTCTTACCGAAAATCCAGTGCGCTGCTGGGTTTTTTCGACGAGTCTGATCAGGACAGGTGTTGAAGAATACGGCGTCAAGGATGCGGAAGACGGTCTACGGATATTTCCAGTGCCTTTTTTCAGGATGTTGAATATCTATCTTCCCCAGGGAGTTACACATATCAGGATTTACGATGCTGCGGGTAGATTAAAGAAGGATTTTCCCCGCTGTTCAAGCAGGTCGCTCATCTGGTATGGTGATGATGATTCGGGTCGTGCTTTGGCGCCCGGTGTATACTTCATCAGGGTGAGTACTGACACAGGCGAAATCTCCAGGAAAGTCGTCAAACTGAGATGAGTGTGCGGCGCTGTGTCGGGATTTAACCCCTCACGACCTTAAGGAACTTATGTTTGCCTGCCCGGATGACTACGGGTTTGGATAATTTTACGGTCTCTTTTATATCCTCTACCCGCTCACCATTGATATCTATCGCACCTTCGCGGATTTTTCTCTTTGCCTCACCGCGAGAAGCCATCAGTTTTGTCTCCACGAGTAAATCGACGATATTGATCTGGGTATGTTTCAGTTTGACCTCTTTTATATCGCGGGGTAATTTTTTCTGAGCAAAGACCTTTTCAAACTCCGTCGCTGCCTTCTGTGCTGCCTTTGCTGAGTGATACATTCGCACAATGGTTTTTGCAAGATCAAATTTTACATCCCGTGGATTGACTGAACCCTCATGGAGCGCCGCTCGATATTCCTCTATCTTATGGGGGAATGCGTCGGTCGTGAGCTCGAAATATTTGATGATCAACTCGTCCGGGATTGACATGACCTTTCCGAACATATTCTTGGGTGATTCGGTTATACCGATATAGTTTCCGAAACTTTTACTCATCTTTCTGACCCCGTCTGTACCTTCCAGAATAGGCAGCATTACCACGACCTGGGGTTCCATCTTGAATTCCCGCATCAATTCTCGTCCGACAAGCAGGTTGAATTTCTGGTCGGTACCACCCAGTTCGACATCGGCTTTTATCGCGACCGAATCATATCCCTGACACAGGGGGTAGATAATTTCGTGCATATAGACCGGCTGTCCCTGTTTCAAACGCTGGTCAAAGTCGTCCCGTTCAAGGATCCTCGCGACGGTGTATTTTGACGCCAGTTCGATGAAATCGTACATCGTCAATGAGCCGAGCCACTTGCTGTTGAATGTGAATTCTGTTCTTTTGGGGTCAAGAATTCGAAATATCTGTTCCCGGTATTTTGCCATATACTTTTTAATCTGTTCCCGGCTGAGTTTGGGACGGGTTTTGGAGACACCGGTCGGGTCTCCGATCATACCGGTGAAGTCACCGACCACCATCACTGCGGTGTGTCCCAGGTCCTGGAATTGTCTTAATTTTCTCAGAACAACGCTGAATCCAAGATGGATTTCCGGACCCGATGGGTCAATACCAAGTTTTACCCTGAGGTTCTTTTTCTTTTTAAGTTTTTTTAATAATTCCTGCTCGGAAATTATTTCAGCAGTGATGTTTTTTATGATTTCAAGCTGTTTTTCTGGTTTCATCGCCATCTTTTACCTCCTCCGTATTTTATAATTAAATTAATCATCGGTCAAGTATATTTAAAATCGCGCTGAAGTCAATAAGAACGGACTATATCTTTGCACGCAGGATCGTATTTGCTACATATCCCCTGGCGATTTCAAGATATTCTTTCAAATTTTTGGGATAATCGGAGTTGAGTTCTTTACGATATTCTTCTTTATAGGCGTTTCCCGGGATGAATGCCTGGAGTGCCCATTTTTTCGCTCCTTTGATTTCTTCGCCGATTTTGGTGATCGCATTTTTATCGATGATGCCCGGTACACAGGTGGTTCTGAATTCATAATCCACACGGTTGTTTTTCAATATCTCTATTGAATCTTTTATATGTTCCAGGTTGATCTTCTTTCCCGCCGCCTTGAAGTAAGCCTGATTGAGCGGCGCCTTTACGTCCATAGCCACATAATCGAGCAGATTTTGTTCAATCAGTTCTTCTAATGCCCGGGGAAAAGCACCGTTGGTATCGAGTTTGACCTTTAATCCCAGCTTCTTTATCTTTTTACACAAATCAATTGCTTCTTTTTTATAAACGAGCGGTTCACCGCCGGTCAGAACCACTCCGTCGATCCAGCCTCTTTTTTTATCAAGTTTGTTCTCTATTTCTTCCCACTTGATTTCAGGAAACTTTTCCGGATTTAATATCAGGTCCCAGTTCTGGCAGAACGGACACATAAAGTTACATTTGTCAAAGAATACGACGGTTGTGAGTTTACCGTCCCAATCAATGAGTGAGGTTTCAATCAGCGCGCGGATCATAATTTTAATTCTTCTTTTATTTTTTTCACCAATTCCGGGATGCTGTTCTGTACCTCTTCTGTGCATTCTTCAGAGAATGAGCTGTTGTCTTTGATCTCGACGGCGTAAATTACAATATCTGCAGGCAGTTTATAACCGAATTTTTCGCCGAGTTTTACGGCGGTGATGAAGTCGATTCCATGCGATGCACAGGGTGAGATCGTGTTTTTCAGTGGGTCGAGCGGTATCCTGTAGATATCTCCCGGAACACCATGCTCTGTTTTTATCGAATCGACGAAAAATACTTTGTCATAACCACGGAGTTCTTCGAGCATCGCCATTCCGTCGATACTGCCTGACTTGATCGTTATATCGGGGAGGTTTATCGTCTTTTTTAATATTTCAGCGATCTTCAATCCAACCGTATCGTCACAGCGGTAAGGATTGCCGATACCGTAGATCAGAATTTTCCGCATAACAAGAGGACAACCCGCCGCATTCTGCGGCGGGCTTGATTTTTCAAATATCTCCTTATTATGTATTGGTTATCGAGTTAATCAAGACGCGGTTCGCATCGTAGATGTCAATCTGAATAGGCCATTGTTCGTTGATCGTATGGGTGGCGCAGGCAAGGCAGGGATCATAAGCGCGGAACGCCATTTCAACCATATTGAGAAGGCCGTCGTCGACCTTGCCGTCTTTTATCAGGTTGCGGGCGGCTTTTTCCACGGACATATTGATCGCCGCGGAGTTATTCACAGTCGCGACGATGAGATTGGCTCTTGTCAGACGGCCGTTTTCATCGGTCTCATAATGGTGGAACAGAGTTCCTCTTGGAGCCTCGATAACACCGATTCCTTCTTTGGGAATCTGGAAGTCCATATTACGGATATTGGGATCAAGAATTTCAGGGTCATTGATCAGCTGCACCATTGCTTCAGCCGCCTGCATGGCTTCAATTAATCGCGCCCAATGGGTTGCCAGGGTGTTGTGTACCGGTTTACCGCCGAGTGTCTCATAAAATTTCTCATAGTACTGCTGGGCCAGAGGAGTCGCCATGCCGTCTGAGGCATTGAGACGGCCGAGCGGTGCTACGCGATAAACGCCGCTCTCTTTTCCGTCGACAAATCCTTTCCAGCCGACATTTTTGAGATAGGGGAATTTGATATATGTCCATGACTCAACGCCTTCGGCAATATGGTTGAGATAATCTTTGACCTTGAATTTCGCGAACTCCTTACCGTCGGGGTCCACCACCCGAATCCATCCGTCATAGAAATTGATTTTGTTGTTGTCGTCGACGAGTCCCATATAGTAAGTTTTGTGTTTATAGATGTCGCCTACAATCAGATCCACATACGCTTTATTTTTGAGGACGATGTCGTCGAATGCCTGAAGGCTGAATTTTGCGAATTCGACTGAATCTTCAGCGGTCTTTTTGAATTCTTCCTGCATTTCTTTGGTCATCGGCTTGGAAACACCGCCGGGCAGACAGTGGACCGGGTGGACGACACGGCCGCCCATTGTTTGAATAATATTGCGTGTACGTTTTCTTATATCGATGACTTTTTTCCCGATGTCCAGTCCGACTTTGGCGATGACTCCGAGGATGTTGCGTTCGGCCTTGGGGGCGTCAGGGCCTACGATGAAATCCGGCCCGCCGAGGAAATAGAAGTGGAGATTGTGATCTTCGAACATAAAGGCGTTATAGATGAACTCCCTTATTTTGCGCGCTGCAGGAGGAGGTTCTACACCATAGAGGTCATCAAGGGTTTTACCTGAGACAGTATGGTGGGCAGTGGGGCATACACCGCAGATTGTTTCTGTAATACGGGGCATTTCTTCGGCGAGTCGTCCGACAGCAAATCTTTCGTAACCGCGTAATTCCGGAACCTGAAGACAGGCATGGGCTACATTACCGCTTTCATCGAGGAAGATTTCGATCTTGCCGTGACCTTCAAGACGGGTTATTGGATCTATCTTGATTTCTTTGTACATATTAAACCCCTTTCTTTCTTTTTAGGATTGAACTTGGTAATGAGTACATATAGAAGAGTCCGATGGGATCAAGCACGGATTCAGCGATTTTTTCAATCTCTTTTTCATCATCCACATCAATGATTGAAGCAAGGCTCGACAGGAATTTTGCTCCCATATCTTTTACTTCCTTGGTCGGTCCGAAACAGCCGCGGCAGGGCATATTGGCGTTGATACAGCGTTCTCCACAGCCGCCTCTTGTCGCAGGTCCCAGGCAGATGATGCCTTCTGCAAGGAAACATTTTTCCGGGTCGGCTTTTACCATAGATATCCGTTTGATGTCTTTGATCGCCAGTTTATCAGGTTTTGTCTTATTCCTTTCGCAGGTTTCACAGAGAGCTTTATCCACGGTAAGCACAGAGCCCTTTGGAGGTAATTTGCCTTCCAGTATTGCCGTAACCGCGTTCATGATGAGATCAGGGGGTGGTGCGCATCCGGGAAGATAATAGTCTGTCTCAATGGTTTGGTCGAGAGTCTTCACCGTGTCGAAGAATTCCGGCAGGGTGAGTTTTCCCTGAGGTATTTCAGTGACTGTTTTGGGATAGACGTTATCAGGATTTGCGGTCGAACGGGTCAATTTATAAGCCATTTCAAATATTTCTTTTTTATTCGCGATATTTGCAAGACCGGGAATACCACCGAGATGAGAACATGCACCAAAGGCGACGATCAGTTGAGATTTTTGCCTGAGGAGTTTCACCATCTCTTCTTGTTCTTCTGTACGAATTGCACCATTGATAAAGGCTACGGCAAATGATTTATCTGGCATTGCCTCTACATCTGAACGTTTAAAATCGAGCGCCACAGGCCAGAGTCGAATATCGACCGCATCAACCACTTTCAAAATATCTTCAGCAAGATCAACAACAGCTTCTTCACAGCCGCCGCACGAGGCACACCAGTAAAATGCAACTAATGGCTTCGCCATTTTATTTCCTCCTTTCTAAAGACACAAATGGACACGAATGACAATGAATTGCCTGAACCTTTAAGTATTTCAGGTGTTTTGAATGCATCATTTATTCATCTCCTTGACAATTTCTACAAATTTATTCGCTTCATCTTTACCAATCCATTCTAATCTTACGACATTTTTATCAAATCCCATTGATTCTAAATTCATCTTTAAAACCTGTTCGCGTGCCTTGGCCCGGAAGTTACCCTTTGCATAATGACAGGCATCAGGATAGCAACCGCCGATGAGTACTCCTTTTGCGCCTTTATCCAGGGCGTCCATTACATGGGAGGGATCAACCGCTCCACTGCACGGAACACGGATTATCTTCACATTCTCCGGATAAGAGAATTTATCATAAGCCGCTTTATCCGTGGCATTGTACGCCGACCAGCGGCACAGCAGGGCGAGAATATCGCCTTCCTTGACCAGTGATTTAATCTGTCTGCTGAATGCCTCAGGGTTGAATGTTTCCAGCTGACTCGCATACGAAGGGCAGGTTATCGTACAGACTCCGCAGCCCATACATAACTCTTCATTGATTTTTATCTTGTCGTCCACAATGGATATTGCGTTGTAGGCGCAGGTGCCGATACACATCCGGCATACACTGCAGAGATCTTCATCAACCCGGGCAACAGGCTGGAGTGTTTCAATCTTATCCTGCTTTAACAGCGACAAGACTGAGAACGCCGCTTTGCGGGCGTCGATGAGTGTGTCACGGACCGCAGCGGGGAAAGTGGCGGAACCTGCTGTGAAGATCCCCCGGGGTAAGTCAGTATTACCCAGAGAGGAATTTTCAAAGAGTATCGGAAAATCACCATTGAGTTTGATTCCTAATTTTTCAAACGTCTCTTTATCAGGGGTGAAACCGGTGCTTAACACCACTGCATCGGCTTCGATTTCAAGCAACTCATTTGTGTAGAGGTCTTCAGATCTGACCACGAGTTTTCCATTACGCTGTAATATCTCAGAAGGTTTTCCTTTTATAAAGGTTACACCACGTTCCCTCAATTTATTATACAGATATTCAAAAGTACCGCTGCTGCGCATATCCATCGCCGCCACATAGACCTGAGTTTGAGGAAGACGATCAGTGATCAATTTCGCCTCTTTTAAGCCGAGAAAACAGCAGATTTTGGAACAATAGGGCAGATGCTTTGAATCCCGTGAGCCGACGCAGTAGACGATAACGACTTTTTCGGGCTTTAGTTCTTCTGAAGTGACCGCACGTTCGAACTCAAGCGTCGTCATCACGCCGGGATAACGACCATATCCGTATTCTTCAACATTACAGGCGTCATAATAATTAAGACCGGTGGCAACAACGACGGCACCCGCCGTAATCTCCTTTTCCGAGATTTTGTTTTCCAGTTCAATCTTCCCTTCGCAGACCTTCAGACATTCTCCGCATTTTGTGCAGTTTTTCCAATCGATGGCATATTTGTCGGGAAAGGTCGGGACATAATAGATTGCCTTTCTTTTTTTGCCTTCATCGTTTATTTCAATCGGACAGACTTCAGTGCATTTCCCGCAGTTCGTACATTCTATGACACCGCGTGAATGAGTTTGAAGGATTATTTTATATGAGCCGACAGAGCCTTTTATCTCTTTTACTTCCGTGTTGAAGAAAAGATTGATGTTTTTCCCGGAGATCAATTTTCCGATCTGGGGCATTAATGTGTGGCTGTACGGAGTTCCCTCAGGGTAGAGGCGGTCCAGTTTTGCCACGGTGCCTCCTAAAAACGGCGCCTTTTCAATCAGTGTGGCGTTAAGTCCGTTTTCTGAAAGACGGGAAGCGACTTCTATCCCTGCAATACCACCGCCGATTATCAAGGCGTTCTTGTTCTCTATTTTGAATACCTTTCTCTTTATCGGGGTGAGGGCTTTCATCTTTTCGACCGCCGCAGCGATTAAATCTTTTGCTTTATCCATAGAATGGCCCATCAGGACGATATGTTCGTGGAGATTCACGAATTCCGCGTTGACGTCGGGAAAGAGTCCTTCCATCAAGCTGGGACTGCATCCGGCGATCACGACTTTTTCGTCGGGGGATATCGCCGCTTTTCTTTTACAGAGATCTGTGTGCATTTCGAGATTGATATCAGGCCCGAGATCAAAATCAGGTAACTTTATTTTGTTGTTACACGTGCACACCAATACTCTCATTATTGACCTCCTATCTTTTCAAGCAATAGATTAGGACGCACGCGGTTGAATCGTATCCCGACTGCATTTTTATCAAGACCGAAACTGAGGCCGAGCAGTTGAGGATAATAGAGTACGGGCAGATTGTATTGTTTATTAAATTTCTCTTCAGCCTTGCGCTGGTTGTCTTCATACATCACTGTACAGAACGGGCAGATTGAGATCAGTGCATCAGCTTCGTTGCTCTCGGCGATATTCAGTTTATGGTTTGCCATCGTTACGGCAAGCCCTTCATCGATGCCCAGTACCGAGCCGCCGCAACACATTTTTTTGTCCGTGTACTGCAGGGATTTGGCACCGGTCAGATTAACGAGTTCATCAAAGGTGTGGGGAACTTCAGGGTTGTCGAATCCATAGAGATAAGAAGGGCGCATATAGTGGCAGCCGTAATGAGAAATCACTTTGAGATTGTTTAAAGGAACCTTCACCGATTTTTTAAGCTTTTCTACGCCTATATCTTCGTACAGCATTCTGACAAAGTGTTTTACGGTAATCTCTTGAGGATAAGTGAACCCGAGTTCCTTAAATTTTTTATAGAAGCGGTTATTCTTCAGTTCCAGCTGGGCGTCGCTGAGCATTGCCGTACAGGAATTGCACAAAGTCACGATATTTAGTCCCATCTTACTCGCAATCGATATATTTCGGGCTGCGATAAGGAGTGCGGTTTCGGCGTCAACGGCTTTGATCGGAAATCCACAGCAGGATGCACCGTTCATATCGACGAACTCTATGTCCAGTTGTTTGGCGGTGTTACGGGCGCTCAGCTCATAATGTTGAGCCCGCACAGGAACCGTACAGCCTAAGAATAATGCATACTTCTTCATTTGCCCACCTTGTTCAGAATTCCGGTTTTTTCTAAAATCTTCGCAACTTCGGGGATTGTCTTATCAACGGGCGGCAGTCCGATCTTTTGGCGTTTCTTGAGGTCAAAATCCTCTACTTCATAGAGTCTTCCCATCTTCTGGAGTAATTCTACCTGGATTTTATATCCCTCAGGACAATAGCCGTTTTCCACCGCATAATTCTTGATTGCGTTTATCAACTCAGCCACAGGTATTCCCTGGGGACAGTGTTCTGTACAGGCATGACAATGAGCACAGAACCATAAAAAAGGTGAGGAGAGCACCTGGTCCTTCATTCCGAGAAGCGTAAGACGGATGATCTTACGTGGATTGTATCGTTCATCAAAATACCTCACCGGACAACTTGCAGCACAGTCACTGCAGCCGAAACATTTGAGAATTTGCTTGCCGCCCTCTTGTTTTGCTATCTCCCATTTAAAAGTCGGGTCGGCGTTTTTCAAATTAATCATATTTCTCCTTTTAATTACCTCTGTTTAATAACAATTTCAAGGCTGAAATTCAGATGTGAGTAAACAGATATCCACCCCCCTGCGTCGAGAAACTCAGTTACCTTCATCGTCTGCTTCATCAATACTTTCTGTTTTTTGTCTTTTATTATAGCCAGGAATTCTGTCGTGTCAATAGCTCGATGAAAAGGATTATTTCGCTTCTATTATTGTTTTTGCGATATCTTCGGGTTCAACCCCCGGGGATTCTATCTTATTCTTTTCATAAGTTTCTTCGATTACTTTCTGGATGGTGTTTCGATCAAACTCCTTATTTTTCAGGACATTTTCGACTTCCTGGAGACTGTTTTTCGGAAAGAGGTTAAAGTCACCGGAGACCACGATATCCTTCAGTATCTTTTTGTTTTCGACTTCTTCAGCGGTCCTTATCAAACCTCCATTGGCTTTGTACAGGCCGTAGAGGATGTCAATACCTTCTTTGATCTTAACCCCTTCAGGAATGCGGGGTGTTTTTTTGAATAAGAACTTTTCAGACATGAATATCTTTTCCAATTCCCGCATCTTTCTTATTGTTTCGTTATCAAGTTCGACAGGTTCAAGTTTGCCGGTCAGTTTTTCAAAACTCTCGATGAGCACCTTTTTGATCTCTTCTCTTGGGGGTATCTCTC
Source organism: candidate division WOR-3 bacterium (assembly GCA_011052815.1). Lineage (NCBI taxonomy): Bacteria > Pseudomonadati > Caldifarciminota > Caldifarciminota bacterium. The sequence goes on from DRIG01000040.1 coordinate 20,214, forward strand.
CAAGTTCCCGTTTCATTGTGGTTAAATTCTCTTCCATTGTTTTATATATTTTGTCCCTGAATTTTTCATCGGGGACCTTCAGGACCTTACTCATTGTCCTGTAATCAAAGTCAAGAAGAATCCCACCGACAAAGACCATGGATTCGCCGATATCTCCGCCTCCTTCTCCGGCGATCTTCTTGCCTTTGTCCGTCACGATATCGTTTTCAGCACGGAAAGAGGTTTTGATCCCGAATTTGCGGTAAGTTTCACAGGGGGGTTGGGATAGGAGTTCGAATATCTTTTTGATATTAGTGGGGAATTTCGGATTTTTTCTGTTCCATATCATCTGATAGAATATCTGATTGCCGTCAAGATAGGTTGCTCCGCCGCCCACTTCTCGACGCATGACTGAAATGCCTGCTTTCTTACAGAAATCGAGGTCGATCTCTTTTTCGGCATCCTGGAAATAACCGACACTCGCCAGGGGGACTCCGGGAGAAACGATTACCAATCCTTCATAACCGATTCTTGCCAGGACGTGAAAAATCAGCATTGAATCCTGGCCCGGTAATTTGTCAAGTTTGATTAAATTCATTTAAACCTCCTCTTTATCAGACTCTTTGAAAATCTTTCCTGGATTTAAAATATTTTTCGGGTCGAAAATCTTTTTAATTCTTCGCATAAGATCGATCTGTTTTCTATCCAATGCCATTGTCAAATACCGCGCCTTGGAAAGTCCGATGCCGTGTTCAGCAGTGATTGTTCCACCGAGAGATAGGGCGATTTTGTACATTTCACGCCTTATTGTATCAATCTCGGCGCTGCTGATCTCCTTGGATTTA
>DRIG01000041.1 GCA_011052815.1 candidate division WOR-3 bacterium
CGAGCGGGTGTTTTCGGATTTCTGAAGTGCGGGTTCGAGGTTCTCTTCAAGAAACTGCCGGAGATCGAGCCGATCAAGAATAATCCTGATGAATACGACTTAGTAATAGTGGGTTCTCCGACCTGGGCAGGCAGGGTTTCATCTCCGGTGAGAACCTATTTGACCTCGTATGGTCACAGATTAAAAAAAGTTGCGTTTTTTACCACCTGCAGTGCAAGTGGAGATAAAATTTTCAGCCAGATGGAGGAGCTTTCCAGCCCACCGGCGGCTGTACTTGAGGTTAAAGAAAAAGAACTGCAATCGGGTGAATTCCTGAAAAAGGTCGAGGATTTTACAAAGACAGTCAAAGGTTGATCCAAATCAGATTCCGCATGAAGTCGATTGAAAATCTACTCAGGTTCAAATAATGTTTTATGTGAGGTTTATATGACCGAATATAGAAAACGAACAAAAAAGGATTGGATACGGTTGATTATTTATATTATCGTATTCGTTTGTGTCGGCTCAATCAGTGCATTTTTTTTGTTGCCCCGCTACTTCTATATCTGGTTGATCCTTATTGTTGGAGGTCTACTTCTGTTTGTTGATTGGTATGTAAAGAACACTGCTTTTCAATGTCCCGAGTGCGGATATGAATTTTCGATATCGATGTTTACATATTTCATAAGCCCGCATGGACCGGGCTGGATATACTTGAAATGCCCGAAATGTCATAAGAGATCAAGGGCGATTGTGTTGAAAAAGAAATAAAAATGGCGGTTTATTTCCATTGATGAGATGATGGAACGAATTAAAAAGATCATAAATTTACTATTGACCCAGATAAAGAAGAACCAGTAGTAGATGTTTAAAGATCGGCAGGACGCATTCGGTCACGAGATGTTTGATTACTTCAAAAAGGGTAAGGGGTATGAAGTCGTGGAACGGGATGACGGATATTTCGATCTTTCAAACGGACCCAAGGTATACTTTTCCGGATACAAAAAATGGGATGGACATATAAAAAAGGCGATGCGATATGTCAGGGGTAGGGTTCTCGATATCGGTTGTGGTGCAGGCAGACATTCTTTCTATCTCCAGAAAAAAGGTTATGATGTCATTGGAATCAATAATTCACCCCTGGCAATAAAGGTCTGTAGGGCAAGAGGGCTTAAAAAAGCAAAGGTCTTATCCATAACTCAAATCGGTCCAGAACTCGGCGGGTTTGATACGATCATAACGATGTATTGTTGGACCCAGAAACCTGGTGAGTGCTGTATAAACGATGATATGGAATTATTGTATCCAAAACTGAAGGAGGCCGATATTCTTGTTTTTGCGACTCCGGTCTATATTCCTTTGCCCGGTGATATGCAGAATATCATCAATCGACTCTGTCCGTTTCTCGATCCCCTGCTTAAAATACGCGATGGACGTACTCGAATTAGATTTCATGATAATGTGAAAATCAAGAAGATTGCGTTGGTAAGTATCTGTGGTTGGTGGGAAAAGGAAAATATGAATATAGTATTGCAGATAGTTAAAGAATTTGCAGAGATCGCAAGCATTGAGTTCGTCGGCGCAGTACTCAGACCCCATGCGTTTTTGTTGAAGAAAAAAGGTGAGTTGACTGACCAGGGGAAGGAGATCCTTGATACTGTGCATAAAGCAGGCGGAGAATTGATTAAAGACGGCTCAATGAAAAAAGAGACCCTTGATATAATAAGCCGTCCACTTATTTCGTGGGATGAATACTTACAAAAATACAAATAATCGGCGGGGCGACTCTTAAGCGACATAGGTTTCAACTGATATAGCCTGATTCTGAGATAAAAATGTCTGAGAACGCTGATTTAGAAAATCCACATCAAACAGATATGACCCGCGGGGTGAGAGCTCTGCTCGGTGACCCTGAAAAGGTGGTCTTGAAACTTTCAACTCCGATGATTGTCGCAATGCTGGTTCAGAGTTTGTATAATATCGCTGATGGAATCTGGGTCTCCGGGCTCGGTGCAGATGCCCTGGCAGCGATCGGCCTCTTCTTTCCGGTCTTTATGTTCATAATATCGATCGCAGTGGGAATCAGCATCGGCGGGAGTGCTACAATTTCAAGAAAGATAGGGGCGCGCAATAAAAAACTTGCAGATTCTGCTGCAGTCCACACTCTGATCATCGGTATTGGCTTGGGGATTATTTTAACCTTGATTCTACTTCTATTTATTGACAATCTCTTTTCTTTAATCGGAACAAAAGGCAGGCCGGTATTTCTGGCGATGGGCTACGCCCGAATACTGATTGCGGGAACCGTGATTTTGTTCTCTTCAAATGTTGCAAGTGGTATCTTAAGGGGAGAAGGTGATACAAAAAGGGCGATGTATGCAATGGTCTTCGGTTCTCTGCTTAATATCGTGCTTGATCCGATCTTTATATACAGATTCAAACTCGGGGTTGTCGGCGCTGCCTGGGCGACTCTGACATCAATTTCAGCTTCAGCAGTGGTCTTCATCTTCTGGCTTTTTATAAAGAGGGATACCTATGTCGCCATCAAATTCAAAGGTTTCAGGTTCAACGGCGGGATTATCTTTGAAATACTGAGGGTCGGGATTCCATCTTCATTCGCCCAGTTTTCAATGGCGTTGGCGATGTTCATTTTGAATGTAATCGTTGTTAAGGTTGCGGGAACCAATGGTATCGCAGTCTTTACAAGTGCCTGGAGGATCATTATGCTCGGGATTGTCCCTTTGCTCGGAATTGCGATTGGTGTAACCGCAGTGACCGCAGCCGCTTATGGTGCACAGGATTTTGATAAATTGGATAGGGGTTATCTTTATGGTATTAAATTCGGTTTTCTGGTTGAACTCGGTATCGTGTCAGCGGTTCTGATTTTTGCTCCACAGATCGCCCGACTCTTTACCTATTCCCGGGGCGCGGTGCATATCTTCAAAGAACTGGTGACAGCACTCCGCTGGCTGGTTATATTTCTTCTGGTTACACCGTTTGGTCTACTCACTTCTTCAATGTTTCAGGGAATCGGGCGGGGTGAGAATTCACTCGCGGTAACCATCTTGAGGACGCTCATTATGCAGGTCTTTTTCAGTTATCTTTTGGGATACTATTTCAACTTCGGACTTCGGGGGGTCTGGTGGGGAATTGTTATTGGAAATATTGTCGCTTCTGTTATCTCTTTTACCTGGGGCAGACTCACGATTCATGGTTTGAAATTACATTCATCAGGCGGCTGAAATTTTAAATATAACAACAAAAAGACTAATCAGAGACCAGATGGTTGGCCGGCCATATCGACCTAATATTTTTTTATTGACTATTTATAAATTATATATATAATTTTGAGAAGGAGGATAAAATGAAGATAAAATATCCAATCGCTTTGTTCCTCATCGTGTTTTTGTTTTTATCCATGAGTTGTAGTAAGAGCAAAACAGTGACTCTGAACTTAAGTAATAATCAGAATATTGCTGTTGCGTATGCTGGTTATTACTCACTGAACGACGGTGCTGAGGAGTCAATAAGCGGTACCACACCGAATGAATATGAATTTGTGTTGGAAAAAGGGGATAAACTTGCAGGTCTTATTTATAAAAGTGATTCCAGTAATGTCACCGATACACTGGTTTTTAAAGTATATGTTGATGATGTTGAACAGACAGACCTCACGCGCAACATAGTTATACCAACCGAGATCGGGGGGGTGCAGTTCCAGATTACAGTACAATAATTTTTTGCATCAAGAAAACAGCTGAATAAATTCAGGAATTATCGGGGATATCTGTTGAGAAATAAGTAAGATAAAAGAGACCGGTCTGGTTTACGAAATCATTTTTACTATCTTCGGCAGAATCTCGCCGGCCTTGCCCTGAATGGAGATATCCACCACCCGGGAAATGGGTGTGGGTTCGAGATTTATCTCGATCGTTTTTGCACCGCATTGTTTTGCAATTTCAGGAATCGCCGCGGCGGGCCAGACGACGCCGGAAGTACCGCAGATCAGTGCTGCATCCGCGTTATTCAGGAAGGAAAGTGAATTTTGCCAGATATCTTGGGGTATGGGTTCACCAAACCAGACCACGTCCGGTCGTAAAAGGCCGCCGCATTCGCACACAGGCAATTCAGTATCTTCGTATTCTTTTTCGCTGTCGTACTCTGTTGTTTTTTGACATTGCATGCAGCGCGTTCGGAAGATATTGCCGTGGAGTTCCAGGACATTCCTGGAACCGGCACGTCTGTGTAAGTTGTCCACATTCTGGGTTAAAAGAAGAAATTTATCGCTTCTCTTTTCTAATTCAACAACCGCATAGTGCGCCGGGTTTGGTCTGGCTTTGAGAATAATACCTTGACGCCAGCGATACCACTCCCAGACGAGTTTCGGATTTTTATCAAACGCCTGGGGTGTAGCAAGCTCGGTTGCTGAATAATTTTTCCACAGGCCGTCCGCACCACGAAACGTCGGAATTCCGCTTTCCGCGGAGATGCCCGCTCCGGTAAGTACAAATAGTGAGCGTGCCGATTTGATGACCTCAGCGGCTTTTCTGATTAGTCGATCTTTCTCATCCACAGATGCATTCCTGATTGATTCGCCAAAATGTGACTAAAATTTGTAGTATATACCTATTTTACCGGGGCGTGTATCCAGACCGAACCTTTCTTCTTTGGTGAATATGACCACGTCGATGATCGAAATGACCCGGTTGATTATGGCGAAGCCGGGCATAAAAGATGCCCGCCGCAGATTTTCGCGTGCCGATTTTCTTCTTTCCCAATAGGTGTTTTTATTACTCAGTGTATCCCATTCCCACGCATCGTTTCCGAAGTAACCGTTTTCCTGAATATACTCCTGCTGTCTTTGCGGGTCATTGGGATAAAAATAGCTTGCGTCTCTTTCGATCTCGAGGTTGTAATCTTCTGAACTCATATAGTCTTCAAGGGCGTCGAAGTATTCATCATCTTTCCTCGTCGGGTTGGCGCCGGAATGATCGATGGCGAATACTCTCGCCGAATGATCCATTTTATGGCCGAAATAATTGAATCCCAGATAGGTGAGCCATATCGACCCTTCGGCGATTAAGAAGGTACGACCCTTTGTTTTTTCACCTTGAATGATTTCTCCCAGACCGGGGACAAGGGCTGAAGCGAAGATCGGACTCATCGCTTGATAAATGATCAGGGTGATTCCCAGAAACATAATACCTCCAGTCTATTTAAGGACTGCAAATTTTTTGCACTTCACTTCCTTTTTTGAACCGTTCTTGGCTTCGATGCGCAGGATATAAATTCCATTGGTCTGTTTTTCAAAGTTGAACGCAACTTCATTATATTCATTCGGTGTGGCGTTGTTGAGTTGTTCTCCGCCGATTTTATGGCCTACAAGATCAAGAATTTCCACTGATATATCCGCCTCCTCGTGGAGATAAAAGCGTACGACTCCATCTTTCTTCACCGGTGAGGGATAGATGTAGAAGTTGCCCAGCAATCCGCCGGCGGTCTGGAGTTGAACCAGTTCTCCTTTGAATATTCCCCAGTTCTTCGGTGAGTTCATATATCCTGTCCAGGAAGCGTCTGTTCCTGGAAAATCCCAGACATATAATTTACCGAAATCGCTTCCACAGGCGAGTTCCAGATCACCGTCGCCGTCCAGATCAAAAATCACCCCCGGTGAAGTGAATCCATCTTCACCAAAGAGGGGGGAGAATTCGAACTCTTTGTTGCGGTCATTGATGATTTTCAGACTACCTTCACCGAGCGAGTCTGAGCAGCCGAGTCCGAAGATCAATTCCACTCTGTTGTCACCGTTCAGATCAGCGGCGAGATTCGGGTAGTAGATATAATCGTCATAAAGCACAGGAAAGTTGTTCTCGAGGGTGCCGTTGCGGTTATTCACATACAATGTTTTACTGCTGTTCGGCATGATGATTTCAAGATAACCGTCGTTATCAACGTCTGCGAGTGCGGGTGTTATGTAGAACGTCGTATCGATCAAGATGTCGAATTTTTGCTCGAGTGAGTCTTTGCTGTAGATATAGATTGTACCGAAGCCGTTGATGACCACTGCTTCAGGGGCACCGTCGCGGTCGATGTCGCCGACGACCGGTGATGAAAAGGTCAACATATTATGTTGTGAATCAGTGAATTCTTTTATTATTCCGTTTTTATCGATAAGCCAGAATCTACCGTCTGAACCGAGCAGACCGATAATCCTTTGTGCTGTATCGAAAACACAGGGGGTTGAGAGTATTTCCGTATTCAGATATATGGGGAAATGGGGGAGATTGTTACCGGCCGTATCCAGACAATAGAGGTGACGGTCCTTGCTTCCTACAATAATTTCAAGGTGGGAATCGTCGTTTATATCGAAAAGAAGTGGGGCTCCCAGGATATCGTTATCCGCTGAGAAAGAAAAACCAGGGAGTGGGGTAAGGTCACGGCCGTCAAGACATACGAGGTCGAACCCTGTGGCGAACAGTATATCATCGGCTCCATCGTTGTTCACGTCACCGACCGCAAGGAAAGAACTCAACCTGTTGAATGAAGAGTATGTTGCGTAGAGGCTGCCGTCGTCATTATAGGCGTAAACACTGCCGTTCTTTACCGCCGCCACTATTTCATAATCACCGTCGCCGTCCAGGTCGCCGTAACTCAGTGAGTTGATTTCATTGAAGCGTCGTACGAGTACGGGAAAACCTTCCTGATATATACCGAGGTCAAAAGAGAAGTTCATTAACGTATCACGTTTTGATGTTACTTCGATATTGATGAGTGACTTGCCGTAGTATGCGTCGGAATTAGGATTGGTGAATGGACCGAACATGTGGTTTGACTTGCCGCTGTCGTCGACGAAGAACGGGTCATATCGTGAGCCGTAGTATTCCAGAGAATCACCATACCACCAGGCGTCGAAATGCTGGATTCCGTCTGCTTCTTCGAGGTCGATACCTTTGTGTTTGGGATCGGTCTGCACTGTATTGTAAGTCCAGTTTGAATCGAGGACGTCATCGTCGATATGCCAGATGAGAATACCGCTTCCCGGTAAGAAGAAATCGTACTCGCCGTAATCAACAGAGATCGGGACTCCATCCTCGGCATCGATTACGATCGTATCTTTCTGCCTTATGTCCTGCTGACGGTTTTCAATAAGAAAGAATTCGCTTTCCGAGATCGGTATTTTTATCATGGTCTGATCCGCTACACCGTATTGGGTGGTGTCGATTTCTGAAGCCCGTAGTGTCAAAAGACTTTCCGGGTCGGTGACGACGACGGGATTGACCCATCCGAGGGCGTAACGACACCAGGCACCGAGATTCGCCGGGATCGAGCCTTCGGGTGCTCCTTCATAAGGGCTTCCGACCCAGGCTCCCGTGCACATTAAATCCCATGCTCCGACACCGTTCGACCAGCCTGATACATCATAGAGGTCGGGTAAGCCGAGGGTATGGCCGAATTCGTGTACTATGGTTCCCACGGCTCCGACCATATATTCGTCCACCCGCGCCATCTCGGCGTTTATTCCTGCACCGCGGATGGTGTCGGTGCCGCTGTTCGCCAGTATGTAGGGTGTACCCAGATAATATTCAAGGGCGCCTTCCGGTATGGTGGCTGAGGGCAGGTCGCGGAAGCGGTAGAAATTGAGGCTGGTCTGCAGGAGTGTTCCCGCATGGAAGATCAGGAGTGCATCGTAATCAGAAAAGTCTACGGTCGGATCCTGATCCGCTGCAGCGACTGCATCCGCGAGGATGCGCACCAGTCCCATTTCCATTCCATAGGTATTGTAGTATACAAAACCGGTGCTTTCATCGTAGTGATCGAAGCCGCTGTAATAAGCCATTTTATGGGGAAGCTGGTAACATGCCGTCGGCTGATCCGGTTTCACCGTGGCTTCGACGATTAAATTGCCGAAAGAATTCGATTTATAGAAATTACTCAAAAACTGCATCTGGCGCTGGAAATAGACCTTTGAGTGGGGGGGATCATAATACAACCCATCTTCAGGCTCACCGAATCCGATTAAATCCATTTTGCCGTTGCCCGTTGTCGTGGGGTCGTCGTCTTCGACAAATTCCACCCGCAGAACCAGAACCTTCAGAGTTGCCTTACCTTCTCCTATTTTCGGCGGCAATTTAAAATTTCTGAACAACCTCATCGATTGAAACCGCTTCACCGACATCGTTGAACCGCTGTCCAGGAACTTCAAAGTAAGGGCTGCCTGCGGCGGTTGAGGCGGGTTATTGATTATTTTATTTCTTACTATTGTTATTCGTTCTCCGAATAAAATAGTGATGAGAAAGAGATAAGTGATAATTTTATTCAACATAACCTCCAAACGTTCTTTATTGTAACTGAAAAGAAATCCGTGTCAAGAGCCATAATTTTAAAATCTTATTCGATATTGGTACTGAAGACTGTACTCTCCTTCTTGATTCCTTCGGACAAGGATTTCATTTTTATCATCAATGAAATACTCAACATTGAATTCATTTGAAAAAGAGGTCATATCATAAGTATAGGTGATGAACAGCTGTTTTGAAAAATATTTTCCCACTGTCAATTTCGTTTTGCTCTCTTCTTCAAAAAACGGCGTCTCGATTCTGAACATATCAAGGCCCGTATATTGGCGGATGCGGCGGGAGACATCGCTTTCGAGCCAGGAGATGAGGCTGTGTGGAAGTACTGTCCCGACATAGTCTCCTTGTTTCATTGATGCGAGTTCGCGCCAGGTTATATTGAGATTCAGATAAGTTATGATATCCTGCTCTGTGTAGTACGGCGGGTCAGAATAAAATTCGAATATCGGTTCCGACATCATTCCGAAACAGTGCAATTTGATGATGATCTCTTCGCCGGTGGTCGGGTCCCGGTCCCGGGTATTCATCTCCGCCCAGAAATCAAGTTCCGCATCGATTGTCTCCTCAGGGAGAAAGGTTATCCGGCCTTCGGTGATGGATAATACATGATTAAGCCAGTAGTAATTCCCCCGATGTGTGGTCAGGGTGCCGGAAAGATAGAGCGGTCCGTCTTCTTTTATGATGTAGAGTTCACCACCGAATTCGATGTCGGCTTCACGGTTTCTGAGCCATAAATTTCTCTCTCCTTTTATCTTCAAATTCATTGTCCAGGCATTGTCTGTTTCCTCTTCGGCTTCTTCTTCCACGACCTTCTCACCGAATTCCAGGGGGATGACGGCTTGTTTTACAGTGATGCTGCCGTTGTAATAAGTGACCTTATTCTCTGTCACGCCGATTGAAAAATTACCGCTGCCGGTTCCGTATGCAAAGGGCAGATACTGAAAAGGGGCGTCTTTAAAACTGAAATCGAAATGGAGGCTCTGCAGACGGAATCTCGCGCCGAGCCTTATCGTACCGCCGGCATTGACTTGGGCTTTTTCTTTACCTATGAGCTGGGAATGGACTATCCTCGATACCGTACCACGGGCGTTTTTGAAGATAATACGGTTTTTATTGAATTCCACTCTACTGTACACCGAATCGAAATGGGCGGAGATGGCTTTTACCCCGAATGAACCGTCCTTTATTTCTCCGGTTCCGGAGAACTCGAAGTTATTCAGGTTACCTTTAAAAGTAATATCTCCGGTCATAAGACCTGTCGGTTTCACCATAAAATTTTTCAGAAAAGGGAAGACCCAGATACCCACATCTCTGATATGCAGTTCTATGTTTGATTTCTCTAAGGATAGATAGCCGCCGGCATAACAGTGCTGGTTCTTTTTGTCGCTGATATCCAATGAATCGAGCTGGATGGTTCTGTTTTTATATTCACCCGTGGTGAATATCACACCGTCCTCCAGATCGATGAAGTTGATGCCAGCCCCGCTTATTGTGAATCTGTTTTGCTCCATTTCACATTCCAGGGTTCCGTTGATCGGCTCTTTTAAACCCAGAAGTTTACCAAGTTTTTCTATATTCCCGTTTGATAACCGGAAAGACAACGGTGTAAATGTACCTGTCAATGTGCCTCCAAGGAATGAAAGTTCAATCTCACCGCAGGTTTTATTGGGAATGTCGAAGGCTATCGGTGCTTTATTTTCGGTCTCGACCCCATTGTATTTTATGTACAGTAGATCGACGGTGCCTGTGAGGTTGCCCGCAAGATTCCCTTCCAGATTCAGAAGATTACCGTCCTGTTCAGCGTTTACCGAGAACCTGTTTTCTTTTAAAACCACGGTGATACTGTCCAGGTTATATTTTTTGTAGGAAAGATCGGTTGAGACGACCCGTACAAAACCGGAACGGTCACTGAGTTTCAGATTTTCGCTCTTCATATAAAGTTTATTTGTTTGGATTCCTCTGAGCGCGACGTCGACGCCGGTGAGTTCAGCAGTGATCAATATATCGTTTATCTGTTTCAGAGTTCCTTTGAGTTCGCATGAACCGGTTAATGTTCCTTTGAGAGTATCCGGAAGAGGGATGAACCTTGCGAATCTTCTGAGGTCGAATTTGTTCAAAACTATTTTAATGTTTGATGCCGGATAGAGTTCGCCCGACATCTCCAGTTTCTTTTCGTCTTCTATTATAAAGAGCGAATCCAGTGTGACCTTTGACAGTGAGGCGGAGCCGAATATCGTCAGTGAATCGATACCGACGCCGTCTTCCGCGGGTGATTTGAGGGAACTGATGAATTTACCTTTTTTATACCCGATGTAACCGTTGACCAATACAGATGTCGTCGAATCAAAGACCCTGCCGATGTCTATTCCGCTGAAGTTGGTTTCGAACTCTCTGATTTTCATATCCTGGAGTTTGACCTGCGCGAAAAATAGTCCGCCGTATAACTCTCCGTCGAATATATTTATCCATATTGTGTCCGCAAAGACATTGGTTTCAAAATCGAATCGATCGGCGGGACGTAATTGGTGAACACTCCCTTTGATTCTGGGGAGAAGTTTTTTATTTTTATATTCCAGATCTCCAGAAAAAACGACGGTACCGTTGTGGAGTTTGAATTTTTGCAGGGAAACTTCCGCCTTTTTCAAACTTAATTTCATATTGTTGTTATCAAAAAAATAAGAACCTTTTCCGACCAGGGCTATTCCTTTTCCCTTGATTTTAAAAGAGTTCGCTTCGATTCTTTCAGCACTTATCCGAAGGTCAAGATTTGCACTTGTTATGTTGAGAGGGTATTCTTTCACCCGTAAAGAGAGATTCATCGTGTTCAGATAAACGACGGTTCCGATCAGATCCACAAAGACGAGCCCGGAGATTCCTTCGACTATCAACGGTTTTTTGTCTTCATAGATCAGTCTGCCGTTTTTTAGATTGAGTCTTATTCCCAAACTCAAACGGGGCAGTGTGAAACGGCTTCTTTTACCGGTCCCTGTTTTTTTCTTTATTTGCACCGTCGGTTCCAGGAGATTTATTTCGAAGAGATTCGGTAATTTGAAACCTGCGGGGCGAAATCTGTATATGATCTCAGCGGTCTCACCGTAGATGCTGTCGGTTTCCGATAATTTAACGCTGTACTTTTCGACTTTGAATCCGCGCAGCAGACTTCCTTCCACTTTTTCATAAGAGATTTTGATGTTCGCGGTTCGTTCCAGGATGGTGATGGTCAGTGCACCGAAATTGACTGTTCTGAAGAAGATGAAAATTCCGATAATGAGAAAAACAATGATGGAGAGTAAAATATATCGTTTCATAGATCAGAAAATGTGATAGATCCCCAGGTAGATCTCTCTACCTTTATTCATCAGGGGAAAACCTACATCAAGACGTACCGGACCGATGGGGGTGAAGTACCGCAGTCCCGCGCCGGCGCTCGCTTTTAAAAAATCTTTTTGCTCTGAATCGATTTTATCGGCGACGAACCCGAGGTCAAAGAAGCCGACGACACCGAAATTCAACGGTAGATTGATGCGGTATTCAAAATTATAATTCCCGAGTATATCACCGTATCTTTCATCACCGATCGCCTCAGGCCCGAGAGAACGTTCTGGATAACCTCTCAATGTATACTGACCGCCGAGATAATACTTTTCGTATATCGCCATACCGTCGGTCGGTACAATTACACCTGTTTTCAACCTCTGTGCTATGGTATTACCCAAAAACGGTTGGAAGGCCCTGCATTCGAACTCAAATTTGACAAAGTTGTTCGCCCCACCGAAGATTCCACCGGCGTATTCAATAAGCGGCAACATATAAATTCCTTTCCGCGGATTGAAAAAATCGTCACGGTAATCGAACATCAGTTGAAATTTTATACTGTTTGTGATACCTTTGATAGTATCCGGTAGAGTAATCTTCGGTTCCAATATCACATACTTATATTGATTGGCGATGCTGAAGATGATATTGTCACTGAACAATTTCGACAACCTGAATTCGCTTCCACGTGTCTGACGGGTGAAATCCAGTTTTTCTTCATACCACAGGAAGGGAAGGATGGAGACGGTGAGTCTCCAGGGGGTGACATGCGGGATTATATATCTTCCCTCCAGTTTTGTCTCCCACTCTTTTTCTAAATTGATTTTAAATGCCGGCCGGATTTGAAAACGGTGTCCCAGATTGAATATATTCAATTCTTCTATTGCAAAGGAGAATAAAAAACTTAGCGGGATCGACAAGCCGATACCGAAGTTCAGGATACGCGATTTCAACTCGTGTAGTTTGAATATCAGATCGAGACTGTCCGGTTCTTTCTTCACCATGGTGACGTTGATCGTACTGAAAAAACCAAGGCTGTAGATGGCGCGCTGGCTCTTGGTGAGTTTGTTTTTGTTGAATTTATCACCTCTGTGTATTTCTATTTCCCGGCGTACCACCTTCGGAGCGCATGTTTTGAGTCCTTCGATTATAATATTCCTTATGTAATATAACTTATCTTTTTCCACGGTGAAGATGGCTATTCCAGAATCCGGTTCAAGGATGTATTTTACATCGGCATAGGCAAAGCCGTGATTCTTATAATAATTCTTTATCTTATCTTTTGTTATTTTTATTTTTTCATCGATGAAGAAGTCGTTGATTTTGATTTCAAACAATTCTTTGATCTCTTCCTCCATCGCTCCGTCGATAATGATTTTCTTTATTTTAGGTCTGGGGCCTTCGTTAATCATAAAGACGATTTCGGCACTGTCTCCTTTGAAAGAGACATCAGGTGTGACTTCGGTATGAAAAAATCCCTGGGTTTTATAGAAGTGCAGGATTTTTTCGATATCAAAAGCGAGATTGATCTCATTGTATTCATCGCCCTTTTTTGAAATGATTTCCTGGTGGAGAAGTCTGCTGCTGATAGAGTTATTGCCGACGAAATCAAGCCTTGAGATTTGTGAGTTGAATATGAATAGGGTGATTAAAAGACTAATCAAGCGAGAAGATACTTAAATCACAAATTTACCGCTTTTGATAATCAGTTTTTTATCAAGCCACACACTTGGTCTTTTGACAATACCGTCAAGATGAATCTTCGCATTGTTCCTGCCGCCGAAACCTAAATTATTACCAAAAGCAACATGGATACTACCCATGACCTTTTCGTCTTCCAGTACATTACCGGTGATCTTGGCTTTATAGTTCGTGCCGATCCCGAATTCGCACAGCGTCCTTTCTTTGTTTCCGTATTTCGCAAAAAGTTTTTCCATCTGTGGATTACCATGCACTCGGATTATTTCGCCGTCTTTGATTTCTACTATAACGTTTTTTCGAAGGAATCCAATGGGTGCAAACGAACCATCGATTACGACAGTTCCTTTACTTCTTTTCTCTAAGGGAGCGACATACGCTTCTCCGGCAGGCAGGTTGGAAAACTCCCTTTTCTTTTTGATAAGTCCTGTGTCCGGGTAGCCTTTTCTGCCGGAGATATCCAGTTCCAGCGAAGTTCCTGCTTCTGTTTTAATCAGAACCTTTTTAGTTCGGGTGAGCATTTTTGCTGTCTTGAGCGTCAGGGAGGCGATCCTTTTATAATCTGCGTTCAGAGTCCGTGCCATGATTTCTTCGGTGATCCCCGGCATTGTTGCTCCGCGTGCTCCTGCATTTGTTGCATTTATGCGGGCCCTGGTGTGGGTCAGGGAATAACTTGTCGGCAGAATAAAGACATCAGCATTTTTGAGAACCGCAGCGACCAGTTGAGGGGGTTCTTCTCCATGAATTGTTCTCGGAAGAATTTCAATGATGATGGGATCGGTTATCTTGATTAATTGGGACCATAATGAATAGGCTATGCTCTGACACGGTTTGTCAAATACGACGACGACCTTCTCGTTCTTTCTAATTCCAAGGCAATCTTTGATTATGGTTCTGGCCGCTCTTTCGAGTTTTCTTTTCAAGGGTTTATTACCAGCGGAAATGGGCGAATGCCTTATTCGCCTCTGCCATTCTATGGACTTCTTCGCGCTTTTTTATCGCAGCCCCTTCGTTCTTGCTTGCCGCAATTATCTCCTGCGCCAATCTATCTTCCATACGATGCTCGGGCCTTGCGCGTGCCGCTGTGATAATCCATCTTATCGCCAGAGATTCTTTGCGGTTCGGCCTTACTTCCATGGGAATCTGATAGGTGGCGCCGCCGACCCTTCGGGGTCTTACTTCAAGCACCGGCTTTACGTTATTCAGAGCGCGTTCAAATACTGTAAGGCCGTCTTCTTTGGTCAATTTTTCAATACGGTCGAGCGCTCCGTAAAAGATCTTCTGGGCGATGCTCTTCTTGCCGTCCCAGAGTAAATAATTAATAAACTTACTGACCACGATACTGTTGAATTTGGGGTCCGGTTGAATCTTTCTTATCTGTGCTCTTCTTCTTCTGCCCACTGTTCCTCCTTTAAGATGTTGCCGGTGTTTCTTTAGGCCGTTTTACACCGTACAGGGAGCGGCTCTTTTTTCTTCCTTCGACGCCGGCCGTGTCGTATTTCCCGCGTACCACATGATAACGTACACCGGGCAGGTCTTTCACCCTGCCGCCGCGGACGAGCACGATCGAGTGTTCCTGCAGATTGTGGCCTTCTCCGGGAATATAAGCCGTCACCTCGAAACCGTTCGTCAATCTCACCTTACAGACCTTTCTCAGAGCCGAATTCGGTTTTTTGGGTGTCGTTGTATAGACACGTGTGCAAACCCCACGGCGCTGAGGATTCTTCTGCAATGCCGGAGCCTTACTCTTTGAAGAAACCTTTTTTCTTCCTTTTCGAATCAATTGATTAATTGTCGGCATTTTCCTCCTTTTTCATAAGTTCATTAATCATCAACTTTTATTATACTCATAAATAAAAATATGTCAATAGCGATAACACGATGTTTAGAGAATCAGCATTGCGTCGCCGTAAGAGAGGAATCTGTACTTTTCTTTGATCGCTGCTTTGTATGCTTTGAAGATCAACTCTTTTCCAGCGAAGGCGCTTACCAGAAGAAGGGGGGTTGAGCAGGGCATATGAAAATTGGTGATGAGAGATTCTATGATCTTGAATCGGTGGCCGGGATAAATGAAAAGGTCGGCTTGTCCGCTTCTCTCTTTCTTGCGGGCGAAGGTTTCCAGTGCACGACATACCGAGGTTCCCACCCCGAAGATTCTACGGGCGCCCTCGATCTTTTCGGCTGCCTGTTCTGAAATTTCATAATATTCCGGTTCCATTTTGTGCTCTTCGATATTTTCCGTCCTGATCGGTTTAAAAGTGCCGGGTCCGATGTGCAGAGTGATCTCTATTATTTCGACGTTTTTCTTTTTCAAGTTTTCCAGTATTTCGTTTGTAAAATGTAACCCCGCAGTGGGAGCCGCGATCGAACCTGTTTCCTTCGCAAAGATCGTCTGGTAATATTCCTCGTCGTCTTTGATCGTATCACGCCTGATATAATGAGGAAGCGGCACCTCTCCGTATTTCTTTATCATATCATGGGTCAATTCATTGAATTCCAGGATACAACGCGTTCCCCTCTTTTGTTTTACAGTGGCGAATACTTCTTTATTCAGATAAAGTCTGGTCTTTTCACGGGTGCGCTTGGCGTGCGAGATCATCGCTTCCCAGAGTTTCTCGCCGAGTTTTTTTATCAATAAGATTTCAACCCTGCCCCCGGTTTCTTTGTAACTTTTGAACCGTGCCTTGAACACCTTTGTGTTATTTAAAACAAGGGCGTCGCCGTTTTCGAAAAAGTTCGTTATTTCGTAGAATATATGATGATGGATCGTCCCTGATTTTCTGTCCAGTACCAGAAGTTTCGCCTGAGCGCGGTCTTTCAAGGGATATTGAGCGATAAGGTCTTTCGGTAGTTCAAATGAGAATTCACTCAGCTTCATTTAAAATATTATCTTCGTTTGAAACCTTAAGGTTTGTCGATAATCTTCTTCAGGCGGGAACTCGAGTTTATAGATGAGGCTGAAGACCGTCTTGTCGCTTATGCCGAAACTTATCGTTGTTCTAAATATTCTGGTTAATCCCGACGGCTCCGCCGCGGTGAAGAAATAAGGAATCTCTTCTGTATTATACTTCCGATATACAAGTTCGATGTTCGACTCGGCCCTCCCTTTTTTCTTTATCGGAAATCCGAATAGAAGAGCCGTTTTCAGGGCGTGAAGGACGAGATTCATATCTTCAAAATAATCTGAAAATATTCTGCTGTATGAATACCCGACAAGAGGTCGGATGAGTGGTTCAAGAAAGATCCGGTATGATATGTTTCCTCCATAGGCATTTCTTTTTTCCCGAATAAGGTCGTTGTATTTTTCGACTGTTTCATTGACGTCGATCCGTCCTGAGAATCTTTGATATGACGGCAGGAAAGAAAAGAATCGTTCACGTGTCCAGGTGCTGTAGAGAAGATAACGTGCATCTTCGGTGATATCCTGCCGTAGACTGATTTCATATTCATATTCTCCGTTGCCGAGTGCGAATGAGACGTCGTTACTGTTACTCGAAAAATTTTTTTCATCTACATAGTAGAACCTGCCGTTTACGTCGAATATTGATTTAGTATATCGTGTTTCAATACTGTAACTTCTGCTGACGATACGCTCAAAATCCTGGAGTAAGAAGCTCTTTTTTATATAATCGCCGCCTTCTTTTTCGATATAGGTGTTGGTCACGGGATCATAGACATAATTTCCTTTACCTTCTTCGACCTTTATATAGGTTTCGTCTCTTTTTTGAGAATACCGCTGACTCTGTTGAAGGTCACCACTCAGGGATATTCCTCGATAATGAACATTCAGCCGCAGGTCACCGAAGAGGAATAGCGTATCATTATACAGTCTATGCCCGAGTGACAGCATAAA
>DRIG01000042.1 GCA_011052815.1 candidate division WOR-3 bacterium
GTGGAGGAAGTGAATAGTCGCGCCGCTCCTTTGTCCTGTAGAAATCAGGCGGTTTGCCTGCAAAGGGGCGTGCAATGACCCGTGCTACCGCATGCTCTCCTTTTAATATTTACCGCGAGATTTCACAGAAGTGATAGAGTTCGTCCAGACTGAAGACATCAAGATGGCAGGCGATCTGGAAAACACTGTCGGCTGAGGAGTAAACAATGGGTTTTTTGGTCTTTAAATGTTCTTCACCGAGTTGCTTTATGATTTCTGTTCCGGATGCAGGAATATTACCGAGCACTTTATGTTTTATTTTTGATTCAAACTCTTTGATGATGCTTTCAGGAAAACCACCAGGATAGGTGGGAAAAGGTTTTTTCAGAATTATTCCGAAAAGTTCCCAGTGGCCAGAGGTGCTGTCTTTGCCAGGCGACATTTCCGCCATTTTACCGAAACAGGCGAGTGGTTTTTCCACCCGGTTCACGCCTTGAATCGGACTGATATTCCCCAATCCCAGGCGTTCAAGTGTCGGCAATTTTATTCCACCGCAGATGCGGGCTAAATTACCCAGGGTATTGCTTCCTTTATCTCCGTAGGTCTCAGCATCCGGCAGCTCTCCGATACCTACACCGTCTAAAATAAGGACGATCGCCCGTTTACTCATAAAAAAAATTATATATATATTTTTTTATTTGTAAAGAGGATGTATAAAGCCGGGAATATTTCAGAGATGGAATTGTAATAATAGATAGAAGGAGGTAGTTATGAAGCACGATCACAAGGAGATGTATGGAATATATTTGCGGGTCGGGCTCTTTTCAAGCTTGATGATCTTCATCCTTCTCTTCTCGTTTGTACCCTACACTGCACCCAAACCTTATGAATTGAAAAAAGAGATTGTGACGATGGTCGAGGAGATTTCAGCAGAGATTGAGAAGTTTGAAGAGCCGCCGCCTGTAGAACGTCCTAAGGTTGCGGTCGAGGCCGAGAGTGAGGTTGCTGAAGAGGCGGTGGAGACGATTGCGGCGACCGAGTTCAAAGAAGATATTATTCGGACCATGCCGACCGGTCCGGAGATTGAGATCGTACCGTATTACAAAGTGGAGGTGAAGCCGAAGCCGGTTCATATTCCAAAGCCCAAATACCCGGAATTGGCGCGGCGTGCAGGTATCGAAGGAACGACCGTGGTTAAGGCGCTGGTGGATATCGACGGCAGTATCCGTGAGGTGAAGATTTTGAAGTCGAGCGGCAATCAGATGCTGGACCAGGCGGCGCTTGTTGCGGCGAAGTCGGCGAAGTTTACGCCGGCAAAGCAGCGTGACAAATACGTGCGCGTCTGGGTCTCAATACCTCTCAAATTCAAACTTCTGAACGGTTGAGCATTAAAAAAGACCGCCCCGCATAGTTCGAACCATGCGGGGCGGAAAGAATGAACCGTCTTTGTCTATTTCACAAGAATCAGCTTCTGAGTCGCGGTATTATCAGCAGCCTCAAGATGGAAGAAGTAGACACCGTTTGCGAGATTGTCAGTATTCCAGGTGACTGTATTGATACCCGCCGGTTTTGTTGAGTTAACCAGCGTCTCAACATAACGTCCCATACCGTCATAGACCTTCAGTGTGACATGGCCTGAAATCGGTGTGATGAACGAGATGTTCGCAGCACCTTTTGTCGGGTTGGTAACGTTGACAAAGCCGAAGTTGCTGATTACCTGGTTGTTGTCAGGTCTTTCAGCAACGCCGAACTGACCCAGGTTCACCAGACCTTCAGTCGCATTTCCTGGAGCACCGGTATAACCTCCGGCACAGAAGAAGGTTCCGCCGTCAAGGTCATTCACAAAGACAGCTGCCTGGGTATTGCTCATCGCTGTTGGTTTGTCCGGCTGCTGATGCCAGGAGGCATCACCAGGATCATAGTACCAGCAGTCAACGCCCACGGTTCCATGGTCGTCACCACCGACAAAATAGAAGTATCCATTGGCGTCACAGGCGCCCTGGATTCTTGAACGTCCAGGCTGACCAGAAGCACCGGTCGGAATGTCGGCGATTGCCGTCCAGGTGATCTGGGTGGGATCAGATGGATTGATGATACCCATCCAGGCACCGGTTACATACGCACCGTTGTATCCACCGGCGACATAGATTGTATCGCCGAAGATTCCGCAGGCGAATGAGCGGTTGGTAATCGGCATTGCGGTTCCGGTTGTCCAGGAATCCGTCGCCGGGTCATAGATTTCAACCACGTTAAAGTAAGAAGAGCCTGACTGTCCGCCCATGACGTAAATCAGGGTGTCTTTCCAGCAGACTGCACCGAGGAAGTGACGGGCAGTCGGTAATGGTGTGACTTCAGTCACGGTGCCAGCAACCGGGTCAAATTCCTGCATATTATTGATCGCATTAAAGCTGGCATCACAACCACCAGCAATATAGACCAGACCATTGCAGGCTACTGCAGCGTGACGCTGGGCTGGTGTTGAGAGTGTGGCAGAACTGACCGTCCATGTTTCTGTGCCAACATCGAATTCATCGATCTCACTTAGATTGGTATTACCACCGGTTGAATAAACCTTTGGTGAGCCACCGACATCAAGTGCTGCCATTGCATGGTAATAAGTGGATTGAGGTAGGTTGGAAGAATAGATTTTCCAGAAGATGCTCTGAGTTACGGTCTGCATAGCCATGGTGTCGTTTGCCGGATTCTCATCACCGGAAAGTACTGTATATGCCATTACATCATAGGTGATACCATCGTTCGGACCGGTCGTCCAGTTGGGCCAGGTATAGGTGGTTTCAGCACCTGATGCAAGGGTGATGTTGTCGGTCTGGTTATAGATGGTTGTACCCGAAGAATCGATAACAAAGTAAATGTCAAATGTTTCGGTTTCAGTACCATAGTTATGATAAACCGCTTCAGGAGCGATTGTGGTATTCGGCATTTCAGTGGCACCCGGCGCATTGATGGCAGCGACTCCGACATCATGGAGTGTACCGCCGAGCGGCTGACCGATGAGGATAAAGCCCGCTTCATTCGGTTGACCGAAGACAGTGGTAGCAGTAACCCAGTTCGGGTAACCGAAGATTGCGCCGCGGAAGTATGCTTCCTGGCCGTTTCCACAACCGGGCTCACCGACGATACCGGTCTGTCCGTTGGTGTTAAATACATTTGACGGCTGGATCTCAATCCAGTATGTGGCGCCGCCGGTTAAATTGACCGACGTAGGCAGTTCAATTTCGAGTCTCCAGCGCTGGCCTGCAACATACTCATAGGTTGTCCAGTTGCTCGGTTCACAGACAATCTCCTGAGATGGATTGTCTGCCGGTTGTCCACCGTTGTCGTCGTACACGATAAAGTGGATATTCGGGACATTGGACCATGATGTAAATCCGTTCCAGTTCCACCACCATGAAATCACCGAGTCGATCCGCCAGCCGGCACCAGAAGGCTGGATATCATCAGCCACGTCAGCCTCAAATGGATAGACGCTGTCGAGCTGACACGCCATATTTGATGCATTTACAGTATCCGGGATTTGAGAGAGAAGAACATCACGGTTTCCTTCAAGGGGGTTTCTCTTAAACACAGGATTGTCAAGGGGTTTATTCGGGTTCTGCAGTTGAAGCATCGGAACCCGTGTATCACTTTCATTTGCTGCAAAGAGCATGGGTATTAATCCCAGACATAATGTTAAGATAAGGACTTTCTTCATCATTTTCCTCCTTATAGTTGGTTTCTATCTTTATACGGAGTATCCATTAACAATTGAACATCAGGTCTACTCCTTAAAACCTGGTTCACTCTTTTTCCGACGATCTATCACCTCCTTTCAAAAATAATATTGATATTATAAAGTTTCCACATAACTTTATAATATCCTATTTAAATTAATTATATCCAAAAAAATATAGATGTCAATACCCTAAACTCTTTTTTTATTCCCAAAAGATATGGTAAATTATAACTATAAAATATGGTATGTCAAGCATCACATATCCTGACTCCTCTCCACTTTTTTCATAATGTCTCCGGGACTAAATCTATCGGGAATTTGATTGAGGGCCATTTTCTTATGATTATTATCCCTGTGTTAAATATGCTCAATAATTTCTGTGCTTTTTTCTTTTTTGGTAATACGGATATTAACTGAAGTAACTCAGGATAGCGTTCTGCTTGACTGCCAATAATTAAGGCAAATAGA
>DRIG01000043.1 GCA_011052815.1 candidate division WOR-3 bacterium
GCCCGTAAATTTGTAGGAACGGCCTCCTATTCGCGTCGGGTTCCCGACCGCATCAAACGCCGTAAAGACATAGTTGTAGACTTCACCCATATTGCACATCTCTCCTTTGTTGGTTCTGCCGTCCCAGGAGATAGAGGAAGGGGGCAGTCCCCGTTCTGCGTACCGCCTTACGACGTCCCCTTTTGTGTCGGTGATGACGAGTTCCCATGAGGAAACGGTTTTTTCGAAACGCGGAATAAAGAGGGCTATGCTGCCGTACATCAGTCTGCTTACCAGAGGAATTCTTAGATATTCACTGTGCAGGTATAAAATCGGGGTATTCAGTGCGTCGATTGTGGAATAGAGTTTTTCGTCAAAGATATATCTTTCCTGGGAAATTACAGAATCCAGAGGGGCGAACGGTTTCAGCTCAGGTGTAAGATATATTTTTCTGTCGTCGATTTTGAATTCCGCTTCTCCTTTTATTACCTCTTCGCCGATTTCATGACCACCGCTTTTTGGTTCCTGCGATACTATAAAAATCAATAAAAAGAGATACATTTTTTACTCCTCGATATGCATCTTAACCACAGACAAACCTGAATGTTATAATACCCCATTGCGTTTCCTGGACGACGTTTGAAGGCAGGGGCGCGAATTTCCAGAGCCTCAGTGCTTTAATGACCGCCTGGTCAAGATCCGGATAGCCGGAGCTGACTTCGATCAAAGTTCCTTCTCTGACACAGCCGGACGGTTCCACCCAGATTCTGATCTTCACGACACCGGAGATTCCTTTGCGCAGGCACCAGGCAGGATACTTGGGCAGAATCTTGCTGAGGATCTGACGATTTGCAATCGGGCCGGCCAGAGAAATCTGGGTACCGCCTTTTTCGACCTTCAATTTTGTTTCAACCTGCTTTTCGACTTTTTTCCCGATCTGGGAGGTCTTGGGCGGAGGTGGTTTTTTATCGATCTTGATTGCCGGCACCTGGGCTTTCCTACCTATATTGCCGCCGCCGATGCCCACGCCGCCTTCACCGCCTGCACCACGGGGCAGATTCTTTGCAAGAGAAATCGGTTTTTCAGCGAGAATTTCCTCGGTGCTCTTCATAGTTCCGTTTTTAGTACTACCAATTCTGATTACGTCTCCGACATCTCCGTTGTTGGTCATATAACGATCCAGGTCGATCTTCGCCTGACTTCGATCCATTTTGACGTCAAGGTCTATCGCCGGAGTGACGATTTCACCGCCGCCGTACGAAGTCTGTTCTGATTCTGAATAGGTCTCTTTGATATCACTCCAGACTGATCCTTTGGAAATCACTTTGGCGACTTCAGGTCGATAAGATTGGTCAATGAGGGTGACCTCTTTAATGTCTTCATAGCTGATACCAGAGCTTTTACTCGAACCTGACATCAGAATAAATAACAGAATATGAATAATTATCGAAATGATTATACCCAAATCCAATCGTTTATTTCTAAACATTATTCACCCTTTGGCTTTTTTGTGGCGCATGCAATCCGCTTTGCACCGACTTGTTTCACCTTTGAAAGAATCTCCAGGACATCACGATGGAGGACATTTTTATCCGCCCTGAGAATAACCAGTTGATAGGGGTCTTTTTCAATCTCGGTTGCCACGATATCTGAAAACTCTTCAGGAGTGACTTCGCTGTCGTTTACGAGCAGACGTCCGTCGACCGTATAGGTGATTGTCAGGTTCTCCTCGGTCTTTGTTTCAGCGGTATGGGCACGCGGCACATCCACGCGGGTCTGGGTGTGGGTCATTACCAGGGGAGCGACCACCATCATAACCAATACCAGGATCAGACCCACGCACGCCATAGGCAGGATGTCGATATTCGCCATATGCTTCATTGTCGACTCCTCAGAAGTGCCAGTTCTCCGGCACCTTTTTGTTTGGCTAAGTCAAGAATTTGTATGACTCTTTCATAGTGGACGTTGGCTTCGGTGGATACTATCACCTTACGCTGGACACTGCGTGCGAGCAATTCAGGCAGGAGTTTTTCCAGTTCCTCATACGTTACGAATTCTTCATTCAACATAATCGATCCGTCATCGAGCAGATGGATATTGACCTTGATGTCGCTGACGTCACTTGCACCTGCACGGGCGACGCCCGGTGTGTTTACGAATATCCCGGATTCAAAGAAGAGGGGGATGGTGACGATAAAACCGATCACCAGAGAAAGTGCAATGTCGACGAGCGAGTTGAGAATCAATCCCTGGGCTTCAGTTTCGAACTTCAGTCGTTTTCGTCGTTTACGCATCTTAAAATTTCCATCCTGCGTTTGTCGGCGGCGGAGCAGGAGCTTGAGGAGCCGGTGTCGGATTCACCGCAGGCTGGGAAGCAGTTGCCGGACCCTGAGAAGCCGCTTTTTTCTTTAAATTGCTGAACAGCACTGTAATCCGGTCACTCACACCATCCAGTTCCATCGCCATTTCATTGCTCTTTTTCGTGAAGTAGTTATAGAAGAAGAGAGTGGGGATTCCGATGAATAAGCCGAACGCCGTTGTAAGAAGTGCTTCGGCGATTCCGGCGGAGATGACTGCGGGACCTCCTGACCCGGTAATCGCGATATTGTGGAATGATTTAATCAATCCCATCACAGTTCCCAGTAGACCAAGCAGAGTGGCGGCGTTCGCCAGGGTACCCATTCCACCGAGATAGCGGTCGAATTTGACTTTCTCTTCAATGATAAAACTGGTCAATACTTCAAAGAGGTGGTCGGATTCAAGATGACGGTTTTCCAGAGCGATCGCAAACAGGGCGTTCAGGGTGTTCTTTCTTTGATTGACGTAGTTGAGCGCTGCATTCGGTCCCTGACTTCTCAATATCGAACTGAACTGTAGAAACCCTTTGCGTGTATTGAATCCGTTTTTGCGGAAGTAGATAAATCTCTCAATGATAAGCGCCAGGGCGACGATCGAGCAGAAAAGCAGAATATCCATCACCAGGCTGTTTTTAAAGATTTCAATTATTGGTTGACCCAATATCATTAAGCCTCCTTTTTTAGGCTCCGGTTTTGAACCGGAACATTATTTCTCTCCTTGCAGGCTGTCCGCCTTCATCTCTTCCTGAACAGGTCCCGGACTTGTACCGGGTCCTGCTTCACCCAATAATTTTTCACAGATACCGACGTTGTGGCGTGCACTTTCAATATGGGGAGAGTCGGGGAAAGAATCGACGATCACCTTGAAGTTGGTGAGTGCCTCACCGTATTCTTTCAGGTTATAATAAGAAGTCCCCAGATTGAAATATACGCCGTCTCTCTGTTCTGCTTTTGGAAAATAAGAAAGATAACGTTTGTACAGATCCGTGGCTTTTTGCCAATCTTTTACGTTTACAGCACATTCCGCTGCGAGAAGCAGGGCGTCGGGTGCATAAGAAGAACTGGGGAAATTTACAACGACCTTTAAAAACTCATCGATTGCTTTAATGTACTTTTCGTCGTCAAAAAAGCTGCGGGCGATTTGGTACTGACCGTCTGCAGCCAGCTCGTCCTGCGGAAATTTATCGACGAAGATTTTCATATCGTCGATCGATTCAAGCCCTTTCTGGTAATAACACATCGCCATGCTCTTTCTGGCACTCGCCGCCTCTTCCGACGTCGGAAAGAGGTCCAGATATTTCTGGAATTCTCTGATTGCATCGTCGAAGCTCTGTTCATTATAGTAACTCTGTCCGATCGCCAGCTGACTTGAGCGGGCGTATTCACTCAGAGGATGATTTTCCACGACCCATCTGAACAGAGCGCGGGCTTTTTCATATTCAATCGCCTTGAAGTATGTATCACCGGCACGGAATCCCGCTTCAGCGGATTTCTCGGCAAGGGGGAAGGTGCCGAGAAGTTTTTCCCATGACTCTATTGCATTTATGTAGTATTCCAAATTATAGTAACACATTCCTGCATAGAAGAGTGCGGGAACGGCGCAGCGCTCGTCCTTTGGATAGGTGTTATATAACAGCTCAAAGGTATCCAGGGCGCCCATGTAATTCCCGAGATTGTACTGCGTATACCCGACTCCGAGATAAGCGGAGATCACAAGGGATGAATCGTCGAAGATCGTCTGGGTCATGGTGCTGAAGATATCGAGGGCTTCTCTTGCTCGAGCCTGGTTGTATATTGAATAAGCCAGACCCACGCGGGCATAGGGAGTGACTTCGATTCCGAAGAAATCTTTTGTCACACGGAGAAAATATTTTTCAGCGTCAGCGAAGTTGTTTTTGTAGTAATACGCTTCACCGAGAAAATAGAGGGTTCTTCCCCGCCACGGACTTTTTTCGTCGGGGAAATCTTTGATGTAGCGGCTACCGAACGTGACCGTGTGATCATACTGTTTCAGATTGTTCAGTGAATAGAGAAGCATCGCTGCAGCCGGTTCACGGAGTGGTGAGTTGGGATAACGCTGGGATATGAGTTCGAAGTTGTTCGCCGCATTGAAGTAGTCACCTTTCTGAAAATATATCATACCGGTGAGGTATTCACCGACACTTGAGAGTTCTCCGGTGGTGAACATCGTCGCCAGCTGGGAAGCGGAGACCAATGCCTGGACAGTGTCGCCGGCAGCCAGCAGGGCGTTGGTCAGTTGAAGATTGGCGTAGGATGCAATCTGCGTATTGGGATAGTTGGCACGCACCCGCTGAAACGCACTGACCGAACCGAGGCCGTCACCTAAGTTCATTCGGCATATGCCGAGGAAATAACTGCTGTGTGCGGCAAGCAGATTGTCGGAATGTCGGGTCAGGGGCAGCAGATGCTCTGACGCCGCCGCAAAATCTCCGGCGTGGATCAATGCCGCCGCCAGGAAGAAGTGGGCATAATCATTAAGCGGTGATTTCGGATAATTCAATATGAATTCATAAAATGTGATTTTTGCACCTTCAAAATCTTTGTTGAAGAAGAGCGCTTCAGCCCGGGAGAACTCGGCGAGCACGGCGATGGGCGTGTTGGGTGCGGTGTCGAGGATCTCTTTGAAAACGGCGATGGACAGAAGAGGTTTTCCCAGGCGCGAGAGGGTTTTTCCGTAATAAAATTTGGCTTCCAATAACCCGATGTCTTCCAGTTTTTCTTTTGCTTCTTCATAGCTTCCCCTGAAGTAATGGAGAACGCCGAGGGCGAAGTTCGCACGTTCTTCTTGCTGGTATGCAGGATTTTTCAGAAGTTTTTGCAGGACGTCTTCTGCTTCCCGAAAGTTATTCTGCAGGATGTCTATAAGTCCGATCGCATAAAGGCACTCGGGTTCAAGATACGTGGATTTTTTCCTCTTCAGGATCTTTTCGAAATTCTTCTTGGCGTTTCGATAGTCATTGAGGTTGAAATAACATTCTGCAAGTCGGAATCTTATTTCATCCTCAAACTCGCTTCCGCCATACTTTCCGACCATTGACTTGAAGTATTTCGCGGCATCGGTGTAGTTTTCCTGGAGAAAGAGTTGATGGCCGATTTCATAATCGGTCACCAGTTTATTGTAGTCCACCCCAAACAGGAATATTATCAAAGGTAACATAATCTTCCCCTATATACTCTTAAAATATCCGGCTTGTTTTTTTCCGGTCCATTCATCTATTTTTATTCCTGCGGCAGGAATTCGATTTCACCTTCTGGACCGAGTGTGGTAACTTTTGTCAGAAAGTCGCTGAAACTGATTGTTTCACCTATTTCATCAATCAATAAAATTTCATAGTAATATTTACCGTCGGCGACCACTCTGCCGATATCGTCCAGCCCGTCCCACGAGAGTCTTAATGGTGGCGCTTCCCAGCCTGAATAGGTACGTACGACTTCGCCGTATTGATTTTTTATCAGGAGCTGCCATCGTTCAATCGGCCGTTTTGTGTTGTAATGGAGGTCGAGCCAGGCGACGTTTTCCTTACGCCCCGGTGTGGGAGAGAATTGTTTGGGCTGGGCGTTGACCCATGTTCTGAAGCCGCCGAAGTTGATAAAGATTCCGAATCTATGCTGGTAAGGAACCAGATAGCTGGATGCATAGTGGAACTCGATGGCGTAATCGAGCCCCACGGAAAATTTATTCCAGTTATTCTTCAAGCCCATACCTGCACTGACATAGTTTCTGTCGAGTCCGCCGCGCAGAGTGAGTACTGGATAGACCGGAATGAATTCGATCCCGATATGGGGTTCGACAGAGGTCGCACTGCGCAGGATTTTTACGATATCCAGGGCGAAGATGCATCTTCCTTTATATAGTTTCAATGCGGCGCCGCCCCTGAAGGTCAGAGGAACCGTATCTGTTTGCGTTTCGTGGGTGAGGGTCGGGCCGAGAATGTTCTGGCAGGTCAGGCCAAAGGTTAGATTACCGCGCGGGAACAAGAAGATACCCAGGTCACCGCCCATACCCAGAGCTCCGTACTGGGAGACTTTACTCGTCATCAGTTTCATATTCGCACCGACGCCGAGAAATCTCGCCGGCTGATAGGCGTAAGAGAACATAAAACAGTTCTGACTGAACTTGAATGTGCCGAAAGGAGTGCCGTTTTCATCGTAGGAATCGACATCACCTGAACCGAGATAGATGATTCCTATTCCTATGGCGCCGAACTTTTTCGTCGGCAGGGCATAGCCGATGTAGCCCGCCTGACTGGCGAGCAGCTGGAGGTAAGAAGATTTTATGTTATGAGACAGAAGTTGAGTCAGACCCGCGGGATTGAAATAGACCGCTTCCTGGTCGTCGGCAAGTCCTGTGAATGCTTTGCCCATTGCTATGGTTCTGGGGGTCATGCCGTAGTTCAACAGGGCGCCGGGTATTCCTCCGTCCTGTGCAAAGACGAACGTCACGACGAAAAATATAATTAATAAAGTAGAAAATTTCACCATACCACACCCACCTTCATCTTTTTGTTGAAGATTGTAGCTGTATGGGTCCATGCCTTGAGGACCACGTAATAGACACCGCTCGCCACTCTTTTCCCTTTTTCATTGCGACCGTTCCATACCAGTCTGTTCGTACCGGCGCGTGCACCTTCTTCTCCGGCTGCAAGGTCCCGTCGGTAGACTAAGTTGCCGAAAGGGTCATAGATCGCAAAGATAAGATTGGACGGGCTCTGGAGAGTATATGCAAATACCATATTATGGGATTCTATTCCCATGGGATTCGGATAAGCGAGAAAACTGTCGGGTGTCACCGTAGTGTCCACTACTGCGAGAATGTTCAGATAATTATTATAACTTCTGACGCCGGAGGTGCTTTTATCTTCTGCCCAGAGGATTACTCTTCCAGTGTCGGAAAAGTTTATTGTGAAGTTCGCCTCACCGTTCACCAGGCTTTCAGGTGCTGGATTTGAAAAGAGAAAGTCTGAAAAGAGCTGTATTTGACCGCCTGATGTTGATGTTTTGTTCCACATCGTATCTGTGGCATAGACCGTGACCTCAAAGTCCTGCAGTTCGTATTGGTCCTCAGGAAGGTCGAGTTTGCCCGGGGTATATGTTTCAGTGTCGCCGGGTAGATATGTTTCTCCGGGAAGCATGACAAGCAGAGCGGCGTAATCTCCGGGATAGACGGTGATCAAAGAAGAAGTATCCGGTTTCAGAGAGGGGGTGGTGATTGAACGGGTGTACAGGTGTTGCGAACCAGCGGTTCGAAATACTGGTGAAACTGCTGCAGTTCCGTTGTTCAGGGAAAACCCTCTGGTCGGTGCGAATCCGTCACTACTCGTCATCTGACAGGAGTCATTCCCTGAACTTATCAGGTTGCTCCACTGGTCGGTAAGATACACCGAAACATTGAAATAATCTCCTGCTGTCTGAGGAACAACGTTTCCTGTTTTACCGGAATCAATGCCGGGCGTGTATGTTTGGCCCGGCAGAATGGCCAGTAACTTATACGGAGAATTGGGGTTGAAGGTCACCTGGTTGCTCTCTCCGGTGTGAGGTGGATTTGCGTAGTCCTGACAGCTTATGGTATAGGTTCCAGCCAGGGTGGCGGTGAATTGTCCCTGCCACACGCCGTTGTTGAAGACGATGTCGAGATTTCCGTACTGAGGACCGGGTGTGGTATAGATACGGGCGGGTTCGTTAAAATTCGTCACGATATTATTTGATGCATCGTATGCGTATACCGTGATTGAGCAGGGGGCACCGGCGGTCTGGGGTGATGATATGGTGGCGAATCCGAAGTGATCGATCTGGCTGAAAATAAGTAATGAAATCAAAAATTCCAAAGACGCCTCCTTTCGTTCCTTAATTTAAATTATATTAATTGCAGAGTGAAATAGATTTAAGTCTTCTCTTTTATCAAGCACTATTGACAAAATTATAACCATATTTCCACGACTGTCAATAAGTAAAAGTTCGGAGTCGCAATAAGTTCTTACTCATAGAATATGCAAAATCTGTGCCAGTCGATTAAATGAAAATTCAGGAGAAATTAATCGGGTTTTTATCATGATGTTATACAATAGTGCAATTCCTTGTAAAAAAAGATAAGCAACGTCTGCGTTAAACCGTTCATAAACCCATGCTTCATCTTTTGTTATCCTTTTTAAAAGTAACAAATTATTATAACAAAATATTTTATTTTGTCAAGTCCTTTCGCTCAACCGTGTAGTTGACAAGAAAGGGCTTTTGAATATAATAGAGTGCAGGAGGTTTTATGGACTATAGAAAATTAGAGAAGATACTATTTTATATTTTGTTGTTCATCGTGGCGGCGGTTTATCTTTATACGGTTGCTCCCACCCTTTCTTTCTGGGACTGCGGTGAGTTCATTTCATCGGCTTATACCCTGGCAATCCCCCATCCACCGGGAACGCCCTTTTACATCCTTTTGGGAAGGGTCTGGCTTATGATTTTCGGGTTGATTTCAGCCGTAATGCCGATTTCAAAAGAGGTCGCCTGGCATATGAACCTTCTCGGGTTGAGCTTCTCGATCATCACCGTCGGCCTTTTATACAGATTGATTCTGAAATTATTCAGAATGTTCAGGACAAAGAGCAGTGAGTTGAAACTAATTCTTATCAGTTTTGGAACCTGTTTATCAATTGCTTTCTTTTATACTTACTGGCAGAATGCAATCGAAACAGAGGTCTATGCGGCTTCGACCTTCATCTTTGTATTGATCACTTATCTGACATTACTATGGTATGAAAGCGTTAAAGAAGGAACTCCCAAAAACAGATATATTCTCTTTTCCTGCTATCTTATCTTTCTTTCCACAGGAATTCATCTTATTCCGTTTTTGATTTTTATTCCTTTTTATATCTTCATTCTGATTGTCGAACGGACATATATCAAAGATATATTATTCTTGTTATTCGGAATTTTTCAACTCTTCTTTTTCAGCCTTTTGTTCCTCCTGCCCGGACCATATCAATTCCCCGCCGTCGTGGTCCTCGTTTTGATTCTGTTGGCTGGAATAATTCTTCCCCTGAATAATCCCCGTAAATACCACAACTGGTCGTTTTTCTGGGTGGGTATCTTTCTCGTCATCGCCGGCGTGTCGAGCGAGCTCTATCTGCCGCTGCGTTCAGCCCGATTGGTTGAGTTGTATAAAGATCCGAAAACCGAGGAGAGGTATCTCGCCGGTGAGAACATCGCGCCGCGCATAAATGAATGTGACCCCGGTGCAGACTTCAAGGCTTTTAACAGGGTTCTGCACCGTGAACAGTACGGTCCGCCCCGGTTGATTCCGAGACAGACCCAGGAGGCGACGGGTTTCAATCTCATTACCGGTTATTATCATCAGTTCGCTCTTTTTGTCAGATACCTGTCATGGCAACCCATGCCCGAAAGTATAAACAGGATTTTCCGCGGAGTGGTGCTTGCTTTCTTTTATCTCTTCGGTTTGTGGGGATTTGTAGAGTTATATAAACGGGATAGAAAACTCTTTCTCTTTATGATGATGATTATGTTTATGCTGTCCTTTGCAATGGTCGGATACCTGAATTTGAAGTTTTCGCCGAGCGACAGTAATCCCGTTCACCAGCCGAGAGAGGTGCGTGAGCGTGATTATTTCTTCCATACCAGTCATACCTACTTCGGCATTTTGATCGGTTTAGGCTTTTTCGGTGCAACTGAATTTATGCGGCGTGAATTGAAGAAGAAGAAGTTTGTCGAGCTGAGCTGTCTGAGCGGTTTTCTCGTCTTTTCCGTTATACCGTTCTTTTCCAACATCAGCAAAAACAACCGCTACGGCAATTTCATTCCGAAGGATTACGCCTATAACATGCTCATTTCCTGTGCTAAGGATGCAATCCTCTTTACCAACGGTGATAATGATACCTTTCCGCTCTGGTTCGCCCAGGAGGTGCTGGGTATACGAAGGGACGTAATCGTCGCCAACCTTTCACTTATCAATACGAACTGGTACATAAAACAGTTGAAATACTGGGGTGCGCCGATTACTTTCAGTGAGTATATTATCGACCGTCTTGAGCCGTTTATGACGAGGGATCGGCGTATCTTCTATGTAAAGGATATTATGATTCGACACATCATTGCGGCGAACGCGGGAGTAAAACTAAAGAATGAAGATTATACTACAACCCAGCAGGATTTTGCGAGCCGTTATTTAAAAGGATATTCAGGAAAGAGGCCGATCTACTTTGCTTCGACTGTCTCCCGGGAGAACTACGAGGGATTTATTCCTTATTTAAGGCTTGAAGGGCTGGTCTATCGGGTGGTCGGTGACAG
The DNA here is from genome assembly GCA_011052815.1 of candidate division WOR-3 bacterium. Lineage (NCBI taxonomy): Bacteria > Pseudomonadati > Caldifarciminota > Caldifarciminota bacterium. The sequence goes on from DRIG01000043.1 coordinate 10,653, forward strand.
TTCCGTGATTCGAATCGGCAGCGGTAATCAGACTGCAGAGTTCAGTGATATTGATATTGCAAAGACCGAGACCCTTTTTTACAAAACATATCGCTACACCGGAGTTTTTGAACCGGTGAAGTATGAACTGCTCTCGAAGATATTGGTTGATTTTGAAAAGAGAAAACAAGAAGGTGAGTTCTATGACTTTTCTCTTCCCAAGGATGAGAATATCCACAGGCTTTACAGTAATTATGCGGCAGGGTTGCATACACTGGGTATCGTGCTTCAGGAGCGCGGTGATATTCAGGGAACACTCAGGGCGTGGCGCTTCGCTCGATTATTTGATGCGGGTCAGGCCCGTTTCTTTGATTATAATTTGGCTTTACTCTTTGCCCAGCTCGGCATGGAGGATAGTGCAGAACAGTATTTTTCCAAAATCAAAGCAAAGGACCCGGGGACACTTATGCGGATCGGCTCAATCTACCGGGCGATGGGGAAGTATGACAAGGCGATTGAATATTTCCAGCGCGCCATCACCCTCAATCCCCGGATTCCTGAAGCGTATTTCGGACTCTATACCCTGTATTTGGAGAATAAGGACAGTACGGCGGCGATTGGTGTCTTGAATGACTGGCTTAAGATAAATCCCCGTGATACGAGTGCAATTAATATGTTAAAAGAACTGACAGGAAAATGAAAGTAATTGTTTTATATTCCGGTGGTTTAGATTCAACCCTTACCCTGAAGATCGTCGAGGAATGGGATGCCGAGGTCTTTCCTCTGTACATCTATCATAAGTTTCTTTCCATGAAGAGTTATCCTGAGATTTCAAATCTCAAGGTGATAGATGTTACGAAGGAGTTTATTTCCATCGTACGGTCTCCGCAGCACGGGTATGGTAAGAATCTGAATCCCTGCATAGATTGCAGAATTTTGATGTTGAAAAAAGCAAAAGAATACATGGAAGAGGTAAAAGCCGATTTTATTGCGACCGGTGAAGTACTTGATCAACGCCCCATGTCACAGCATTACGAACAGTTGATGTTGATAGAAAAATGCGCCGGATGCGAAGGTATTGTGGTTCGTCCTTTAAGCGGCGGGTTGTTACCGGCTACGATCCCTGAACAGAAAGGTCTGGTTGACAGAAATTTCCTTTTGAAGATTAAAGGAAGGTCACGTAAGCTTTCCTTAGCCATGGCAGAGAAGATGCACATCGAATCCTTTGTCTCTCCGAGCGGCGGCTGCCTTTTAACAGACCCGGGCTTCTGTCGAAGACTCGCCGACCTTTTGAGATTTCAGGAAAAGATCGATCTACGGGACATCGAACTTCTGAAGATCGGCCGGCATTTCAGATTAGGACCGGAAACAAAATTGATTGTGGGACGCAATGAAACCGAAAACGAAGCCATAGAGAAGATTTTGAAACCAGCGGACTTTTTCCTCTATGTTCCGGACACCGGAAGTCCGAATGCGATGCTCACCGGCAGCAAGAAATATCTGAGGCTTGCTTCGTCGATCACTGCACGATACAGTGATAAGAAGGAAGAAAAGGCGATCGAAGTTTATTACCGCCAGCAGGGGAAGATAAGTAAGTTGAGGGTGAAACCACTCAGTAACGAAGAGATCGCGGGATGGAGAATATAAAATAAGAATGAAGAATCTCTGGGCGCCGTGGCGCATAGAATATATTCATAATCCGGGAAAAGGTTGTTTTTTCTGTGACGGTTTGAAGTCAAAGGATTACAAAGAGGCGTTGATCGTGGAGAAGGGTGAATCGGCGTTCACTATTATGAACCGCTATCCCTATAACAGCGGTCACCTTATGGTTGCGCCGATACGCCATATCGGAAAGCTGGAGCTGCTGGACGACGCCGAGGTGCTTGAACTCCATCGTCTTTTGACCAGGGCGATGAGGGCGATAAAGAGAGTAATGAAACCACAGGGATTCAATATCGGTATAAATCAGGGAGAGGTCGCGGGCGCCGGTGTTGTGGGTCATATTCATATTCATCTTGTCCCGCGCTGGCAGGGAGATACGAACTTTATGCCTGTTCTTGCCGACACCAAAGTCGTTATTGAGGCGCTTGTTAAAAACTACGATAATATCAAACAGGCTCTTTATAAATTGGACCATCCCGAATAATGTGCGGCATAGTCGGTCTGATCGGTAAGGAAGAGGTGATAGACAAGATCTATCCCGCGTTGATTGCCCTGCAACATCGAGGACAGGATTCAGCAGGGGCGGTGACTTTTGACCAAGGATTTCATCTTAAAAAAGGCAACGGACTCGTCGTCAATGTATTCAATCCCAAAAACCTCGAGCGGTTAAAAGGAACCGTGGGTATCGGACACGTCCGCTACCCCACGGTCGGTTCGGGCACAGCAGAGGACGCCCAGCCGTTTATAATCACTGCACCGTACGGCATCGCTCTCGCCCATAACGGCAATCTCGTAAATTACTTCGACCTCAAGAAAGAGTTGATTGAAAATGAACTCAGATATTTAAACTCCAACTGCGACGCCGAGGTGATTTTGAATCTCTTCTCGGTTGAATTGATAAAGATGAATCTGCGCAGACTCGACCCAGATAAGATATTCAGGGCGTTGACGCGTATCTACAAAAAATTGATCGGCAGTTTCGCCGTGGTGGCGATCATCGCCGGAAAGGGTTTTCTCGCCTGTCGGGACAAAAACGGAATAAAACCGCTGGTCTTCGGCAGGAGTGAAGACAGTTACTGTTTCGCTTCAGAGAGCGTTGCGCTAGATCTGCTCGGTTATAAACACATAACCGATGTAAAACCGGGTGAGGCGTTTTTCATCAACAACAAAGGAACTGTTTACCGACGGCAGATCGCAAAGAGTACAAAAAGATCCCGTGCTTCCTGTATATTCGAGTATGTCTATTTCGCCCGGCCTGATTCTGTGATTGACGGGATCGGTGTGTATGAAGCCCGGCTTCGTCTGGGCGCGGAACTCGGCAAAGAGTGTAGAAAACGGAAGATCAAACCGGATGTCGTCATTCCCGTACCGGATACGGCACGGGCTTCAGCGCAGATGGTCGCTGAAATACTGGGGGTCAAGTATCGTGAAGGTTTGATTAAAAATCGTTATATCTACCGGACATTTATAATGCCCACCCAATCAGAAAGGATTGAAGCCGTGAGGTTGAAGTTGAATCCCATAAAGTCAGAGATCCAGAACAAAAAAGTGCTTCTGGTTGATGATTCAATCGTCCGCGGCAACACGGCGCGTGAGATAATCGGATTGATGAGGAGTGTGGGTGTCCGTAAGGTTTATTATGCATCATATTCTCCGCCTCTGAGATTTCCCTGTGTATACGGAATTGATATGCAGACGAGGGGTGAATTTATCGCCCGTGATAAATCATTAAAGGAGATTGAGAAATCGATCAACGCGGATGCCCTGATTTATCAAAGTGTCAAGGGGTTGATCCGCGGGGTCGGCGTGGAGAGAAAAGGATTTTGTACCGCCTGTTTTACAGGTTCTTATCCCACGGAAATTCCTTCTCTGCTTTTAGAACGCATTGAAGCGGATCGTATGATGAGTAAACTTACGACGTTTCATTAGTTTTATTTATTTCTGCAACATTTTTTTCACGAAAGAACCCAGCGAGTCGCTGTCAAGCCCGTATTTACGATAGAGCCTCCCGGCATTGTCAGAACCGCCGTAATTTTCAATACCCAATTTCACGAAATTCGTACTTACCTTATTCTCCGCAATTATCTGGCCGATGATGCCGCCCAGACCTGTCCGGGCGATGTGGTCTTCATAGGTGATAATACAACCGGTGGCAGCGGCGTCGGTGATGATTTCCCTGTCGATATGCAGGGGTGAAGAAATGTTGTAGATCCGCATGCCGATACCGTCTTTCTTCAGGGCCTGCCACGCCGAGAGGGCCTGATTCACCATTGCACCCATTGTGAACAGCACACAGTCATTACCTTCTCTTATCAAATCGATCTTTCCGTAGGTGAATTTATAATCCTTATCAAAAAATACTTTTCCACTCTCGTTTCTGATTATCGGCAGTTTACTTCTTGTCAGGGCGATTACATAATTTCCGGTCTGGTTCAGCACGTATCGTATTATGCGGTCGGTTTGATTCGGATCAGCGGGGATTACGAGTTTGAAGCCGAAGAGATTTCTGAGCAAGCCGATGTAATCGATACAGTGATGAGTTTTACCGTCGGGTCCTACATTGTATCCCAGATGCGTGGCGATAATCTTTAAGTTCGTATTGTTGATGTCGTTGAGCCGCAGCTGGTTATAGACTTCATCGATGTTGAATACACCGAAGTCTGCCCAGAGTGTTAGAATACCGTTTATCGACAATGCACCGGCAGTAGTCGCCGTGGTATGTTCACTTACTCCGGCTTCGAAGAAATTTGTCGGTTTTATTTCAGCGAATTTGGTGACTTTCACTGAACCGGCGAGGTCACAATCAAAGACCGCTATTTTATCCTGCGGATTCATTTCAGCAATTTCCGCTAAGACATTACCGAATACCGCTCTGGGGTGGGTCGTTTCTTCGTAGATTTTCGGAGTGCCGGTTTTTATCAGCGGTTGTGGTGGGTCTTTACGATTGAACTTCGTAAAACTCTTTTTCGAATCTTTATTTCTCAACAATTCTTCCAGATCATCTTCGACTCCCAGTTCTTTCAGTGCTCTTTTGCATTCTTCGGGTGTCGCCGCCTTGCCGTGAAAATCCGCTTTATTCTCCATAAATGACACGCCGCAGCCCATTACAGTGCGGGCGATGATTGCATAGGGGTTTTCCTGGTCTCCCAGTGCCTTTTTTATGGCACTGTACAGACTTTGAAAATCATGCCCGTCCACCTCCAGCACCTCCCAGCCGTCGGCGATGTAGTTTTCTTTTATTCTTACAGGCATTACCTCTTCGGTCCTGCCTGATATCTGGAAGTGATTATTGTCGATGATCACCGTAAGGTTGTTCAACCCGAATTTCCGGGCAAAGCGTCTCGCTTCACCTACCTGACCTTTTGCCTGCTCGGCGTCACTCATCACCACAAAGGTATCGTAGTTCGTTTTATGTAATTTTGAAGCCAGTGCAAAACCGCAACCGGCAGACAATCCCTGGCCCAGATTTCCTGTTGACCACTCGACACCGGGGATGTTTCGTTCGATATGGCCTTCAAAAGGACTGTTGATTTTCCGGAAGCCGACGAGTAATTCGGCGATGTCGATGAAGCCGAGACGGGCAAGGCAGGAGTAGAGCGCCGGTGAAGTGTGGCCGTGACTTACAATGATTCTGTCACGTCTGGGGTCGTCGATATTTTCCGGTGTAATATTGGCGAAGGTGAAGAGCGTCAGATAGATATCAATGGATGACATCGAGCCGGCAGGGTGACCTGAACCGGCGATCGTCGTCATCTTGATGATATCACCGCGACAGATCCGGGAAAGCCTTTTGAGCTCTTCTATCTTTTTGTTGAAGTAACTTACGCCCTTCATACGACCACCACCTTGAAATCACCGTCGTTTATCGAGTAGTCACCTTTCACCCTCAAGATCAGGTTGTATTCTTTTGACAACTTTGCAAGGGTTTCTGCATGCTGCAGACTGAGAAAATCGGCGAGTCTCGGTGACGTCCTTAACTCGACCATCTTCCCCCTTATGGTCTTTCCGTTGTTCAAAAACCATCTTTCGATGTAGCCGACAGTACTCTGGCGCGAAACTATTCTTCCTCTACCTTTACATACCGGACAGGTTTCAGTCAGAACGTGGGTGACACTCGCCCTCGAGCGTTCACGCGTGAATTGCAGGAGGCCGAATTCACTGATGCCGCCTATGCGGTAGCGGGCACGGTCGTCACGAATCAGGGTCCGGAATTCCCGAAGCATCTTGTTGACGTTTTCTCTTTTTTCCAGGTCAATGAGGTCGACGATGACCAGACCGCCGATATCACGCAGCCTGAGCTGGCGTGCAATCTCCCTCAGGGCTTCAAGATTCGTCGCAAGAGCCAGTTTTTCCGCCTGTTTTTCTTTTGAGGATTTACCGGTATTTACGTCAATGGCGACGAGCGCCTCGGTCTGATCGATAACTATATACCCTCCACTGCGCAACCATATTTTTCGTTCCTGAATGTCTTTCAACTGCTCTTCTATGTTGAACTTCTGAAAGATCGGCTGGGGGTCGTTGTACAGTTTAACACGGGATCTCATACGCGGGGACACCGAGCCGAGATAAGTAAGTATCTTTCTGTATTCTTTTTCGTCATCGATGTAGAGATTGCGGATTTCACTGTTAAAGAGATCCCGAACGGTTTTTATCACTGCGTCCGGCTCCTTGTAGATCAAAACCGGTGCAGGATCTTTTATCTGTTTCAAACTTTTCTCGTAATTACTTTTCAACAGTTCGACCTCTTTTTTGATCTCAACGGATTTGGCTTTTGCCGCTGCGGTTCGGATGATTAATCCCATTCCTTCCGGTTTTATCTGTTTTCCTATTTTAAAAAGGGTTTCCCTTTCCCGACGATGGCGGATTTTTCGGGAGACCCCGACGTTTTTTGCGTTGATCAACAGTACGACGTATCTACCGGGAAGCGAAATAAAAGAAGTAACGCGTGGTCCTTTTATTCCGTAAGAATCTTTTGTGACCTGCACGATGATTTCCTGATTCTTTTTGAGCTTGATCTCTTCAGGTCGATATTCGTGTTCCAGTTCGACGTCGCTTTCAAAGAGGTCGGAGAATTCTTCAAACGGTATTTCATTCAGGGGAAGAAAACCGTTTCGGTCAAGCCCGATATCAACAAACGCGGCTTTCAATCCCGGAATAAGGTTGAGTACTTTTGCTTTATAGATATGTCCTACGAGACTGTTCTGCTCCGGTCGTTCCAGGTAATACTCAAGGAGAATATTATCGACCAAAAGGGCGATTCTTGTTTCTGTGTTTGAGACACTTATAACTATTTCCTTTCTTTTCACTTTACCTCCATGGGAGAATATAATATACCCTCTTTTTTAATGAACATAGTTGTTCGGGTTATCTTATATGTTCTGCTCATCTCTATTGAATTATCCGTAAGAAAAGAAATGAGTTCATAGATATTAATCTTTTTCCCTCCGAAACGCAAACCACAGGTTAATACTCCATCGTCGTAATTCAACGACTCCACCCCGTCAAGTACGTCCTTCATACCTGATTTTGTCTGGATGTAGAGCGGTTTATCACGGGGAAGCTCAAGGGGCTTTTTTATGGCGTTTCTGGGTATGTCGACTTCATAATATATCAGATTTATGGAACTGGAAAGAGAAGGGGCGGCGGACGGTAAGGCACGGACTTCCAGAATCCGAATGCCGTTGGGAAACGATTTATTCAGTTCCATGGAAATGTTCCCGAAATATTGTTTCTCAAGATAAAAATCAAAAAAATCTCCTTTTGTTATCTGCCCGACGCTTTTCGGTGGGCAGAAAGAGACCTTTGGTATCGGTGAAAATCCCTGGGTGAATTGAATCGGTAGATTAGATCTTCGCAGAGACCGATATATCGTCCGGGTGACATCACGGTGCGAAGCGTACCTGAAAGGCTCGCCGACTGAATATTTAACTCGATAGAGGATGGAAGCCGTCTTCTTTTTTGGATACCGGCCGTATCCTACATACACTTCTTTGCTTGAGAAGTGTTTTTCAATATTGCCGTCACACGCACCGCAGTTTGAGCAGGTTTTGTAATAACAATTTTCAGTGGTGATTGAATCCCGGGCACGCTCAGACTCTTTCTTCAAGAATTCCTTTGATACCCCGATGTCGATAAAGTCCCAGGGGTATTTGTCCCTGGGTTTGAGATATTCATCAGGGTCTATGCCGTGTTTTTCACACGCGGTGCGCCATTTTGAAAAATCAAATCCTTCGCGCCACTCCTCGAATTTAGCTCCCTGTTTATATACTTCTTCAATCACCGGGAATATTTTTTCGTCAGCCCTTGAGAGAAACGCTTCTATAAAAGAGACTTCCGGGGACTGATATTTGATTTCGAGACGCCGTTTTTTCATTTTTTTGATTTGTTCGATCTTGGCGTTCAACTCGGGGATCGGCGTGAATTCAACCCCTTCAAACGGGGTGTGGGGCTTTGGAATGAACGGGTTGACCGCAAGTTTTATATTGCCTTTTGAATATGCCTTTAGAATCTGGTCGATAAGAGTATGGATCTCTTTTATATCATCTTCTTTTTCAAAGGGCAGGCCGATCATCATATATAACTTAACCTGTTTCCAGCCGAGACGGTAAGCCGTATTAATGGATGAAATGAGTTTTTCATTGGAAAATGGTTTGTTCAGTTTGTAACGCAGTTGTTCACTCGCCGTTTCAGGGGCGAAGGTGAGCCCTGTTTTCTTTATTTCTTTGAGGAGTAAACCGAGGTCTTCACTGAACAGCTCACCGCGCATCGCCGGAAGTGAAATATTGACCATCTTCTTTTTCAATATTTCATTCAACTTGCGGATCAAATTCAACAGGTCGGGATAATCAAGGATTGAGAAAGAAAGCAGGGAAATTTCTTCCCAGCCGGTTTCCCTGATTCCTTTTTCGACCGCCCTGATAATCTGTTCCGCTGGTCTGATGCGTAAGGGCCGGTTGACATAACCCGCCTGACAAAAACGGCAACCCCAGGTGCAGCCCCGCATCACTTCTATCGCAAGCCGGTCGTGGGTGATTTCACAGATCGGGACGATCGGCGGTGAAGGAATCGTCTTTTCATCCAATGACGGCACAATGGATTTTTTGATTTTCCTGTCGTATTTATGGAGTTGAGGAACCCAGATGCCCTGTATCTTTGCAAGTTCTTCCAGCCTTGTTGCCTTTTGCCCTTTGGGTATGGATTTGAGAATTTCAGCAATTTTTTCCACGACTGTTTCGCCGTCGCCGATGACAAAGGCATCGAAGACAGGTGATAAGGGAGTCGGATTCAGGACTGCGGGTCCGCCGGCGATGAGAATTGGCTCTCTGTCTGTTCGTTCTGAACTTTTATAAGGAATGCCGGCTAATTCAAGGAGATATAAGACCGTGGTGTAAGACAGTTCACTCTGCAGCGAGAAACCGATGAGGTCGAACTCTTTTATCGGCTTTTTCGTCTCCAGACCATAGAGTGGAATTTTTTTATTCAAAAGCTGTTCTCCGAAATCGGGCCAGGGTGCGAAGATTCGTTCGCACTGCACTCCTTCAATCCGATTGAAGAGAGAATAGATGATCTTGATGCCGAGATTCGACATACCTATTTCATATATTTCCGGAAATAGAATACCCACCACCACCGAAGGAGTCGTTTTGACGGTGATATTGTACTCCCCGCCTGTGTAGCGGATTGGTTTTTTCACCAAAGGAAGTATATCATCAAGCATGCTGCTTCATTACCGACTTCTTAAGTCCCGATCCCTCGAAAATTAAAAGCGATTTCTAAAAAAATCGGGTACGGTGATTCCTATAAAAGGCCATACCCTTTTTCCAGCGCCCTGTCGTTCAAAGCCAGTTGCTCTTCGTTCGCCTTTTTGAACCGCTTGCGTTGTGCCTTTTTCAATGTTTCCAGAGAGAGTAATTTTGTCTTTTTTATCATAGCACCGAGCATAACCATATTTGCAATTCTACCCTGACCCAGTTCTTCGGCGACCGCATTGGCTTCAATGGGGATTATCGTTATATCTTTACGTGTCGGTCTTGACTTTATAAGGGTTTTATTAAAGAAGAGCAGTCCGTTCGATTTAACCGTGGGTTCAAAACGTGTGAGAGAGGGTTCATTCATTATTATGACGATATCCGGAGCGGCGACGATCGGTGAAGCCACCGGTTCAGAGGATATGACGACCGAGCAGTTCGCTGTTCCTCCCCGCATTTCAGCTCCGTAGGAAGGAAAGAAGGTGACGTTTTTATCTTCGAGCAAACCACCGTGGGCGAGGATGATGCCTGAGCTTACGATACCCTGACCACCGAATCCTGCAATTATGATTTCTTTAATCATTTTTCCTCCTTTGCGCGGTCCCGATATACACCCAGAGGATAGTACTGAGCCATCACTTCGCCGATCCATTTTTTCGCCTGAACAGGAGTCTGTCCCCAACCGGTCGGACACATCGACAGTATTTCAATGAGAGAAAAACCTTTATTGTCCATCTGGTTTTTGAACGCTCTCTTTAACGCCTTTTTGGTCTTTATCACGTTTTTCGGTGTATCTACGGCGCATCGTTCCAGATAGTACGGACCATCGAGTGCTGCAAGCAGTTCACAGACTTTCATTGGATAACCCTGTTTTTTGACGTCTCGGCCGTTCACCGAGGTCGTTGATTTCATTCCGGGCAGGGTGGTCGGTGCGAGCTGACCACCTGTCATTCCGAAGATCGCATTATTTATAAAGACGATGGTTATATTTTCATTGCGGGCACCGGCGTGGATAATCTCAGCCGTTCCAATGGCAGCGAGGTCGCCGTCTCCCTGATAACTGAAGACGATACAATCAGGACGTACGCGTTTTATCCCCGTCGATACTGCCGGACCCCTGCCATGGGGTGGTTGAATCATATCACAGTTGAAGTATTCATCTGCAAAGACCGAGCAACCGACCGGTGCAATGCCTATCGCCCGTTCTCTTATATTCAGCTCGACAAGCAGCTCACCGATAATCCGATGGACAATACCGTGGCCGCAACCCGGACAGTATCTCAGAAGGGTGGAAGTCAATCCTTCGGGTCTGCCAAAGAGTTTCTTCATTTTTCACCTCCGAGTATTGCCTCAACTTTTTCAAGAACTTCAGGGGGTGTCGGTACTCCTCCTCCTGGACGGCCATGGAAAGAAATCTTTGAGCGGCATTCTGTGGCAAGTTTGACGTCGTCGATCATCTGACCGCAGTTCATCTCGACTACTAGAAAATGTTCGACCTTTTTTGAAAGATCCGCCAGTACATCCGCAGGAAAGGGCCACAGGGTTATCGGTCTCAGAAGTCCTACTTTGTATCCTTTGCTCCGCGCCATCTTGATCACCGCGCTGCAGACCCGGGCACACGTTCCATAGGCGACGATGACGATATCCGCGTCATCACACTCCAACGCATCAAAGCGCTGTTCTTTCTTTTTTATCTCTTCATACTTTTTGGTGCGTTGGTGATTCAGGGCTTCGAGTTTGCCGGGTCGTAAATCATAAGAGCGGACAACCCTTCTTTCTCTTCCTTTACATCCTGACAGCGCCCATTCCGGTTCAGGAAGACTCTCTGGATCAATCGGTTCATAACTGAATTCAACGGGTTCCATCATCTGTCCCAGAATTCCATCGGCGACGATAAGTGCCGGATTTCGATATTTCTCCGCCAGCTCAAAGGCGAGCCTGGGGAATTCAAACAGGTCTTGGGCTGAATAGGGCGCGAGGGTTATTGTAAAGTAATCACCATGACCGCCTCCCCGGGTCGCCTGATAATAGTCTGATTGGGCGGGAGCGATATTGCCGAGTCCCGGGCCGCCTCTGATGACGTTGACCACCAGAACCGGGAGGTCGGCGCCGGCGATATATGAGATGCCTTCCTGCATCAGGCTTATTCCCGGTGAAGAGGACGACGTCATCGCACGTTTTCCCGCGGCGGCGGCTCCGAAAAGCATATTGATTGCGGCTATCTCACTTTCTGTCTGGACAAAGACCCCACCTTCCTCATTCATCCTGATCGACATAAATTCAGGAATTTCATTCTGGGGGGTGATGGGATAGCCGGCAAAGAAACGACAGCCTGCGTGGATAACTCCTTCCACCAAAGCATGATTTCCGTACATCAATTTTTTCTCTGCTTTATTCGCTTTATTCATTTTTCGCCTCCTTATTTATAGACCTCAATCGCCGGTTCTGGACAGACCATATAACAGTAACCGCATCCTTTGCACTTCGTCATATCAGTGATCGTCGCCGGATGATACCCATTCGAATTAATACGATCTGGAGAAAGGACGAGAATATCCACCGGGCAGATATTATCGCAGCAGAGTCCGCATCCTTTACAAATTTCTTCCAAAATTCTGACTTCGGGCATCAATTCCTCCTTTCTCATACAAAAAATTTAACAGATAAATTAGTAATTAATAATCAGAATCCAATAATTCAATCTCTGAACGCCCTTTCTATTATATCCAATATAATAATAAAGTCAAGAAAAGGGGGGTATTGACATCCGTGAAATTTAATTTATAATGCTTGTATATGGCAATTTTTTTACTCTGTCTGATGTGCCAATTCAGCATTCAATATAAACAGTTCTTGAACTCTCCGGAGAGCGAAGTCGTTTTCAAAGGGTTGACAAGGAAGGAATACAGGGTAGCGGACTTTGCCGACAACCCGGTGATATTGTGGTTTTGGCGCAGCAATACGGGAAGTGCGGAAGCCGATTCATTTCTCAAGAAAATCCATTTGAGAAAGAATTTCCATCTTTCCGCGGTACTGCGGTGGGAAGCGAAAGAAGCCCAGACAGATGAAGAAAAGATGAACAAATTGAACCTCGCCGTTCACTTCGACTCCACGGCGATCGAGAATTTCTTCTCCATATTATCTCTGGCAATAAAGAATCGTGATTTACAGCAAATCAAAAGCGCCTTCGCTCTTCCGATACTCACTGATTTCCGCAGTCAGTTGTTTTTAATAAGCAATATAATACTTATTTTAGCCGCCGCCGTCTTTATGTGCGGTGTCGTCTATGTTTTAATTAAAACGATTCATTATCTTCCGGCAGCGGCTCACCGTTTGGGTCCTGAAAAAGGCGGGCAGATGCTCGACGTCGTAAAGACCATCGTCCTTTTGAGTCCCATCATAATCTTCCGTAATCTCTATCTGATTTTTATCTGTTATGCACTTCTTTTGATATTCATTATGGACAGGCAGGAAAAGAACTGGTTACGGCTGAATCTCATCGTTTTAATCATTATGTTCGTCCTCTCGCTTCCCGTAAACAGCTTTATCTCATTCTTGAAAGAGCATAATTATAATTATCAGGTGTACGAGATGATCAACTACGACAATTCCCTTACCATTGAACCGAACGGTAAAAACAGAGAATTAATCGCCTACGGCCTTAAACAGCAGGGGAATCTTGAAAGGGCGCTTTCTCTTTATGAAGAACTTTATTACAGTGGCAACCGGAACCTCGCCGTAGTTAACAATCTGGCGAATATCTATTTTTTATATAATGAAGACGCCCGCGCCGAATCACTCTATAATTACGCAATCCTGTCAGGAAATAGAGGCGAGCCGTATTTTAATCTGGGACTTTTAAAATTGAAGAATATCGAGTATTCCGAATCCTCACGACTTATGGAAGAGGCGAGGAAGCGGAATTTTTCAAGCCTTCTTAAAGAGCCGGTCGACATTAAACCGGGTAATACTGATTTTTACAAGATGGTCTTTTCCGAAAAGCTGAAATTCAACGGTCTCATCAAGTTTATCTACGTTGTCCCGCTGGTTATTATTTTGATTCTTTCTTTCCTGCCGTTCAAATTCACACCACCGTTTTATTGCGCGACCTGTGGAAAACCTATATGCGGACGATGTCTCAAAGAGGTCGATGATGAAATTCTCTGTGAATCTTGTTTTACAAAATTTAAGTCAGCAAAACGGGCAGAGACAGAGGAAGAACTGCGCCGGGCGGTGAGTAAGAGCAGAAGGCGGCTCAGGCGGTTTATCCTCTATGCCGTAAATCTTTTTATTCCCGGGGCGGGTCTTATATATATAAACAGACATCTCACCGGTTTTATAATCATGTTTTTCGTTATTCTCGGCTATGTCCCTCTGCTCTTTCCCAGGATATTCGTGAAACCCGCCGGTTGGATAGCGATTCCCTTCAGCCCGATCTTCATCCTTATCGCGATGATTCTTGCGTTATTTTCCTACATAATTTCGTTTTTGATAATAAAGGAGTGCGATGCCGATTGAGGGAGATTTAAAAAGCCTTAATCTTTCCAGTGTTCTTCAGTTGATATCCCAGGAACGTCTTACCGGCGTTCTGAAGATAAAGAGACGGAATGAAGTCGTTGATATCGGTTTTGCCGAGGGTCAGATAACCGGTGCATTCTATGAACGGGGTGAGAAGGTTGAAAGATTGGAGGTGTATCTGGTCAGATCCGGCATGATCGGCAGAAACGTATATAAATTAGTGGAAGAGATCCATGAGGAGACGAAACGGCCGATTATGAACATTATTCTGGAAGACAGATATCTGACTACGGAAGAGGTCGAAAGAATCATAAAGTTCAAGATACAGGAGGTTATTGACGAGTTGTTTCAGTGGGAGGAAGGGGCTTTTAAATTTGAAGAGGGTTCGATAATATATCCAAAAAGTTTGATAAAAATACGGTTGAACACAGAAGGATTGATTTTAGAAGCCGCACGGCGGATGGATGAATGGCCCAGAATAAAAGAGGCGGTGCCTTCCGGAGATATCGTATATAAGAAGGTCGAGAGGCCTGAATTGAAATTGACTCCCCAGGAAGATGAGGCACGGGTTCTTTCATTATTAAACGGCCACCGAAGTGTTGATGATTTGATTGAGATTTCAGGGCTTGGAAAATTTCATACTTATTCCTGCCTTTATCGTCTTTTATCTACCGGCCAGATAGAGGTCGCCTATGCAAAGCCCACTGCCAAGAAGATAAGGCCCAAGAGAAAGAAGATTTCCCTCAAGTTTATCACGGTGCCGCTAACGGCCGTGTTCGCCCTGGCGGTGCTGCTGGTAGAGATATTGATCGGTAATTATCTCAGTAAGAACCATTTGATTACTGTAAATATTTTCAACAAGGAGATGTATCAATCTGATTATAAAGATTATCAGGAGATTTTTTTCTTCAGGCACAACAGAAAACCTTCTGTTAAAGAAGTGAAACTTATTTTTGAAAGTGAAGCTCAGGGACCGGGAGAGGCGGATTGACCTTCAGTCGTTTGGTCTAACATCGTTCCCGCGGTGGATTAAAATGGTTTTTCTTTTATTTCAAAATTAAATTGAGTAAGGCTGTAAAGCTGCATAAGTTCTTCATATGAAAAGGTGGCGTTGCAGTTCGGACAGATATAAAACCCGTCTTCCGTGAGAATGAGATCAAAATATTTTGAGGTAAAAATACAAAAAGGGCAGAGTACTTTGTCGATTTTCGCCATGGATAATTATAACCAGGAATGGTTGATTGTCAATCTTAATAGTTGAACGATTTCATTCTTCCTTTCTTTATATAACACCAGGACATCGCCGGAGTGTTGTGGACATTCAGGATCCTTCCTTTTCGATCGATTCCAATGAGCCCACAGCGGCAATTATGTGCGGTCGCATAATCGATTATTTTTTTGCTGGCGAGCGGTGCAGGATAACGCGCCATCAGGGAAACGGCGCGGAATGAGAGCAGATGGCGCATAATCTCTTCACCGTGGCCGGTCGCCGTGACCCCTCCGAAACGGTCGGCATAGATTCCTCCGCCGATGATCGGAGTGTCGCCGAGACGTCCCGGTAGATTCAACGAGATTCCTCCGGTCGAATTGGCGACCGCTATCAGACCGGTCTTATCGATTGCAACGACTCCGATGGTGCCGTAAAGTCCTGCTATCTTTTTCAACTGGGGGAAATAGGAATGGTCGATATTCTTTTTCTTTCTTTTCCAGAGGCGTATTTTTTCTTTTGTTCTGGGGTTATATTTTTTAAGACCCATTTTATAGGCGAAGCTGGCGGCACCGTCGCCACAAAGCAGAAGATGGTCTGTCTTTTCCATTACGAGTCGTGCGACTTTTATCGGATATCTGACGTTTTTGATTGCACCGACTGCGCCGAATTTCAACTCGCTCGTCATCAGGGAGGCATCCATTTCGACTTCACCTGTCA
Source organism: candidate division WOR-3 bacterium (assembly GCA_011052815.1). Lineage (NCBI taxonomy): Bacteria > Pseudomonadati > Caldifarciminota > Caldifarciminota bacterium. Next base: position 26,487 of record DRIG01000043.1, read on the forward strand.
GGTTGAGGTATGAGCCGGTTCCAGCGTTGAATACTTTACTGTCTTCCAGAATCATCGCCGCTTTTTCCACAGCATCAAGGCTGGAACCACCCTGCTTCAAAATTTCATAACCAGCGGCGACGGCTTTTACCAGACCTTGATGTCTTCGCCGGGGGAACTTTATGCCGCCGGCGCCGCCGTTTGCGATAATAGCACAATCATAATGTTTCATCTTTGCCTCGCAATCTTTCCCAGTTTTTTGAATGAGCCTGAATTCAACAGAACAAAATAGAGTCCGGAACCCACCTCCTTGTTATGCATATCCTTACCGTTCCAGTGGACGGTTCTATTGTTAATCATTTCAGGGGTGAATCTTTTAACCAGCCTGCCGGTAATGGAAAATATTTCGACCGTGGGGTTCAAAGAATCAGGATAGTCCAGGATTATATCACAGGAACCGCGGAAAGGAGCCGGTTTTGAATACGGCCGGGCGAATTTTTTTAAAGAGACACCAACGGAATTACTCAGGTTTCCCGTATTTCCGTATCTGTCCTCAGGTCGAACCATATAGTAGTATTCCCCTTTTAGTTTGTTGAAGATGTAGAGCGCAGTGTCCGCCAATGAGTTTCTTATAAAACAGCTGTATTTCAATTCTTCGATCTTGACGTCGTCGATATAAACTCCTCCTTTATTCATCGCGCCATTGGTGTGGTAGGAGATTTTCAGTCGACTGCTCCCGGCAGGCAGAATCAGGGTTCGTTTCCGCCAGCCTTCTGAAACGCCGTAATGAACGTCTTTCAGATTTCCGAATTCAATGATCAACGAATCATTCTTTTCTTCGGTATTGTATGAGAGATAGACGGTCAAGAGCCCGTAGTCGTTCAGAGATATCATCTCTTTCGTTTCGATGGAATTTTTAAGATTGCTTTCGTTTCCCGAGAAAAAAGAGTAACTTCCGGAATATGGGTTGTCAGAGGAAAGGCTGAATCCATCGAAGTTCCATTTTGATGAATCTTCACACAGATCTTCGAATATCGGGTCTATTTCTTTGGTTTCTATTATACTGTAGGTGACCGGCGCAAGATCGTGGGAACCGGACCAGGATAGAGAGAAATCGTTGTTGTTTCCCACTTTGCCGGCACTCAACGATACCGCTGTGGGGTTGATGTCGTCTTCGCCGTAAAACCAGTTCAGGAAATTCACCCAGAGGGTGTTCGACCACTCAAGGTTTTTGTAATAATCATACATCTGTTTGAATTCCAGATAACGGTAGGGAAACCAGATGGTCAAACCGGTTGTTCTTGCGAAATCACTTCCTCGATAGTCAGAGACGATGATGAGGTCATTGTAGATATTCATCAGTGCTTCACTCATTGAAGTTTTTAGCGTTTTATGCAGTGCATTTATGAAATCACCGAAGTCCACCAGTTCATCTTCAGGATGCGGAATCAATCCCATGGACGGTATCGTCTGGACGGTTTCCCGCAATTCCATGAGTTCTGCCGCAGGCAGGCCTTCAAGCAGGGATGAAAAGAGGTCATCTCCGCTTTGTTTCAGTTTCGTCAACTTTTCCGCAGCGATTGCGGAATAAGTCACCGGTTGAATATCGGCGTAGTACTCGACGTTGACCTCGACGATTTTTTCCGCAAGGTCGAATTCATCGATTCCCGGGTCAAGACGCAGGACCTCGAAAATCCCGTCATACTTGAATCCCTGTAGCGGACAGACAGCCTGGGACGCCAGAAACATCCTTACGTAATTTTTTACTTCATAAACGACCTCTGTCTGCTGCATCAAACAGGCGTCAAAGGCGAGGATATCTATTTTTTCACCGGTGTAATCATACGCCGTACTCACCGCCTTTTGGAAATCACCGTTCGATATACTGAGCCGGCTTCCGCCGGACCAGTCGTTGCCGAATGTTCTTCGGGGCGCCAATGACCAGCCGGTGCCGTGATCCCAGAGAATTACAAGGTATCTGTCCGCAGGATAGTTTGTGATACCCCAGACAAGAAAATCAGAGAGTGTCTGCCAGTTGCACATATCAGTGATCCCCAGATCGGCAATCTGAGAATTGCCGCCTTTTTTTATAAGCAGACGTCTTGCTCCGATATATGGTTTGTCCACCTGAACAATGATTGCGAAATCGTCGGTGGACCCGACGGCCTCCATCTCTACGAGGTCTGAGTCCGCCCATTGAGCAAGGTCATTGTCCGCCGCCATATATACGAGGGTCGTCCACTTACGGCAGAACAGAACCAAAGGAAAGAGCAACAGGAAGAGAATTTTCCGAAGTCCGGCGCTGATTTTCATCTACACTTTTACGACCGACAGGTTGTTCCTCGCCTGGCTGACGAACGTTTCCAACCGCATCTCATCGATCGAATGTTCAAGACCGTCAAAGGCGAGAACAAAGAGAGGAAATTCGGGAAATTCTTTTTTGACTCTTTTGTATAAGGTCGTAACGATGTTCCCGGGCATGCAGGTGAAAGGCATTACATTTATGACCCCTGAAAAATGTTCTTTGATGTACTCAATCGTTTTGCCGATCGACAGGATTGCTTCTCCTTCGAATGAGGGGTGTAAGATTTTGTCGGCGTAGTTTAACAATTTTTTTATTTCTGATTCCGGTGTCAAACCGAAAATTTTGTAGATTTTGTTGTGACGCCATTTCATATATTTATCAAAGACCCGGGTGAAATTCGCCCGTCGATATTCACGGAACCATTGACAGTTCTTTATCCGCGTGAAGTTCGTATAGAAGAACCACTCGGCGATGGACGGTAAAGAAACCTCACAACCGAGGTCTTCAAGTTGTTTTATAAGAAAGTTATTGCTGAATTTTTGTGACCGCACATAGATTTCGCCGACGACGCCGATTTTCGGTTTTTCCCGATAGACCGTTTCGACGCCGTCCAGTTCCCTCTTTACTTCTTTTAAAAATCCGATGATGCTTCTGCCTTCTTCAACGAGAATACATATCTGTTCAAGGGCTTTTTTGTAGATTTTGTCTGTCGTTCCTTTTTTTTTCTCATAAGGTCTTATTTTCCTGCATTTCGCTTCGAGGGCGTCGACGGCGCAGATGCCGTCCCAGGTCAAGGTAAGGAAGCGCATACCCATGGGACCCAGATCGTCGAAGAGACTCGGTCCTTGATTAGGAGCGTATATCGGAACATCATCGAAGCCGAGTCGATCAAGTATAAGTCTGTGGAGTTTATAGTATTGTCCGAAGCGGCAGGGACCAGAACCCTGCGCCATAAAGAACGCACTCTTTTCCGGCGCAAAATCAGGGGCGTTCAATTTTTTAATCATATCGCCGGCAGTGAGAATCGCCGGGAAACACTCATGTCCTGAAGTGAATTTTCTTCCGAGAATCACCGATGTTTGATCCGGGGCAGGAAGAACAGATGCATTGAAGCCGGCGTAGCGCATTGCACTCGCCAGAATTTTTGCTGCATCACACATATCCGGAATGTAGATTTTTCGTTCTTTCGGCACTTCACTTCTTGCCTTTATCTTTTTTGGTTCACCGATGCTCTTTGTTCCCCTTATACTGTCGTAAAACGCTTCACAGCGGGTGATGAATCCGGCGTCACCGGAATGTTCATCAAGTTCAAGAAGCAGAAAAGGTTTCTCACCGAGTTTTTCTTTGAAGAAGCGGGTCAGGAAGGAATCCGGTCCGCAGGAAAAGTTTGAAAGATACACGGCGAAGAGTTTACTGTTTTCCCTGATTGTCTCTGCGGCGGACAGAATACGCTGGCCATAGTGCCAGTACATATTATAGAAGTCTTCTTTGATGGCTTTGTAATTCAAGGGAATAAAGTCGATGGGGATCGAGAGAACGTTCAGGTCACGCAATTTCCTGGGTAGATCCAGATTCATCCCCAGGTCATAGCCGTTATAAGGGCGGGAACAGATTACAAATGCAAAATCTTTGATACTGGCCAGGGCGTCTTTCGCGAGGATTTCTATCTTTTCTGTAACTTCTGCCTGGTGCTTTTCTGCCTTTGCTATGGCGTTTTTTATCTCCGTGACGGTTTTGTTGAACCGCCTGCCGAATTGAATGAGTGATTCTTCGATACCTTCTCTGCCGCGGTCGAAATAGATATACGGAGAGAAGACTTCCACATCCGTGTCGAATACAGCCCGCGCCATATAAGGAAGGGTCTGGACATAAGGGCAGACAAAACACCGGGTGAACTTTTCTTCTTTGTTCGGCATAGTGATGACACTCGGTATAAACAATTTTTTTATTCCTTTGTTGATGAGGGTGCGGATGTGTCCAAAGGCGATCTTGACCGGAAGACAGGTGTCTGCGACAGAGATTTCGGTTCCGAGTTCAATCGTTTTGCGGGACGTAGGCGGAGAGAGCACGGGTTTGAAACCGAGTTCAACCAGGAATCTGTAGAAGAACGGAAAGAGTTCATAAAAAATCAAACTTCTCGGTATGCCTATTTCGACGCCGCTCACCTCTTTTGTTTCGAAGAAGATTTCATTGCGCATTCTGAAATAATCAGGAAGATTATTCGTGTTCTTTCTCTTCTTTTCTTCATATCGTTCACACCTGCCGCCGTAATATATTGTCTTTTCACCCTCAATCACGATTTTATTTATTTCACACTCATTGCTGCAGTGTTTGCAGATAAACGACGAAGATTCGTAATGTCTGGAACCGAGACTGAAACCTTTGAATTTCGTCTTTTTTATCTGGGCTTCCCGAACAAGAAGAGCGATTCCAATCGCCCCGGTGATGTCGTAATTGGTGGGGACATTGATCTTTTTTTTCAAAACCCGCTCAAACGCTGAAACCACCGCTTTATTCGCCGCCACCCCTCCTTGGAAAAATATCTTATCACCGATATGTTTACCGTTGACGACGCGGTTGAGATAATTGAAGACTATTGAATAACCGAGTCCGGCAAGCAGATTCTCACGCTCTTTTTTATCCTTCTGGTGGTGGATGACTTCAGAGCCGATAAATACAGTGCATCGTTCGCCGAGATTTATCGGGGCGCTCGCCTTTAATGCGAGATCACCGAATTCCTTCAGTTCAATGCCGAGTACCTCAGCCTGTTCTTCAAGAAAAGAACCCGTGCCGGCGGCGCAGACCTTGTTCATTTCGAAGTCAATTATGGTTTTGTTCTTCAAACTGATGAATTTTGAGTCCTGTCCGCCTATTTCAAAGATCGTATCAACATCAGGGTCTATTTCAACCGTTGCTCTTGCCTGGGCGGAGATTTCATTTTTGATGACATCCGCGCCGATGAATTCTCCTATCAGATAACGTCCGGAACCGGTCGTCCCGACACCGATGATTTCAACTTTGCCGTCCATTTCTTTTTCCAGTTCTTTCAGCCCCTGGAGCACCACCTCGATCGGTCTGCCTTTTGTCCAGAGATAGCGGCGGGCGAGTACTTTACCGTTTTTATCCAGCAGGACAAGATTGGTTGAGATGGAACCGACGTCTACCCCGAGGTACGCTTTGGTCTTTTCCGTGGGAGGTGAAGCCGTGATTATCGGAGACCATTTTTTATGGCCGTCGAGCGGCGCCAGCCTTTTTATTTTCTTGGGCCGTGACAACCATCGTTCAAACTCACGGTATCCGTGATACGTTCTGTTTTCAAACTCCCTTGCCTTAAGTACCGCACCGATGGCTCCGATGCTGTTGTAATATCTGGGAATGATGAGGGAATCGGAAACAATGTCGAGGACTTTTCGAAACGCCATTATCATACCTTGATTCGCCGCCACTCCGCCGACAAAGGCGATCGGTGTAGAAAGTTTTTTACCTTTGGCGATGACACTTTTGAAATTTCTTGCGAGGGCGAAACAGAGACCGCACATCAGGTCTTCAGGTCGGGTTCCGATCTGCTGCAGATGAATCATATCGCTCTTTGCAAAGACCGAACACCGGCCGGCGATACGGGCGGGATTTTTGGAACGGAGGGCGACGTCCCCGAACTCTTCAATACCGAAACATAATCTCCGTGCCTGCTGATCAAGGAATATTCCGGTACCCGCGGCACATATTGTATTAGAGGCGAATTCTTTGATCTTTCCGTTGCTTACGTTTATCAGTTTTGAATCCTCTCCGCCGATTTCGATTATTGATTTGACGTCGGGGTGGAAATAGAGCACTCCGTTTGTGGTTGCTTCAACCTCGTTTATGTATACTGCATTCAGGACATCTTTTAATTCCTTCAGAAGACCGCCGGTGACGATCAGCCTATCGATTCTGTCAAATTCTTTAAGGACCTGGAGCAGAAGATCGTACGGTTTTCCGTGATGCTTTATATAAGCGGTTTTTAAGAGCCGGCTGTTTTTAAATTCGGCATATTTTAAACTTACAGAACCGATGTCAATGCCGCATTCATACATTGAGTTTGTCTTATGGTGAGTAAAAGACTCCTACTGATATATGGTAATCCGTTGTTTGGGGTGATGTATCACTGTCTTTTGGTTGAAGGTTCGCTGTAAATTCAGGAGAGATTCTCAGTTTTGTCAGTTTGATTTCAGCACCGATTCCGAGAATCAAGAAGCCGCTTGTGCTGGAGCCTTCAATCTTATCTTCTACGGCAGTGCCGTTGTTGAATTCGAATCTGTCGATACCTTCAAATTGAATGTTAATACCGATTCCCAGTCCGAGATAAGGAGAAACCAGCGGGATCATCCCTCCTTTGAGAGACACAAGGATCGGAAAATAGAGATTTTTATATGAATACGTTCTTGTACCCAGAAGTTCATCGCGGCTGTAGTTTGTCGTACGGAATTGCGGAACCATATCAATTGATATCAAACTGACGAAGTCAGTACCCATTCCGAAGCCGAAATGCATTCCAGTACCGCTGAAAGAGTCACCGCCGTTGCCGGGGTCGTAAGAACCAGGATTGAATCCCAGTTTTATCCCTACTCTGGTGCTTATCGGAGACGACAGACACTGGCCAAAGACCACGACCGAGAGGCCGACAAATATTATCAGTAATTTTTTCATAGATACCTCCAGACAAGAATTATACTTTAAAAATCGAATAAGTCAATCTATAACTTGACAGATGTTAGGTAAAAGTTAAAACTGGACTATTTGGGGTATTTTTTAAAAGATAAAACTGGACCGGGCGATATCAGAAGGCAGAGGGGTCAAATTTACCTTATTCCACTATCTGCTTTATCTGATCCGTAATTTCAAGATATTGTTTTTTGTGCTCTTATCTTACAAATACCAGTTTCTTTACTACAGTTTGGGTACTCAAGCCGAGTTTAACAAAATATACACCCTGGGTAAGTGCATTCGTATCTAAATTTATTACATAAGAACCTGACCCATTATTTATTTGTGTCTGATTATAATAAAAAGCTCAAAATACCAAGGGTAAAAAGTTAGTCTCAGGAAATATTTCGTAAAAAATAAAGTTTAGAA